>NZ_JAWPOX010000079.1:0-2224 GCF_033344475.1 Vibrio sp. 1288 | reverse complement strand
GATGTGGTCAGGGATCCGAGAACAAATCAGCCCGACAATTTTGGCTGTTGCGACCTTGCTGATTTTTATGTCCGTGTGTTTGCTCGTGACGTTGGAGATCTTACGCAGACGCAATGTCCGTATTCGTGGGATTCAAGAATAAATAAGCCTTTTTCGGTTGCTCAGAGCTTTCTCGTCCAGGAATTACTCACCATTTTGACCGAACGCGCCTCCTTGTGGGCGCTTTTTTACGTCTGCGGCTCGATAGGGGGGCTATTTGATTTGTTGAATTTCTATTCCCGCTTGCTCAAAACGGGCGAATACAGGCTTGTGATGCTGCTGATACCAGCTCGCTGGCATGTTAGGTTTAAGCTGTAGCTTCTCCTGTTTGCTGATCACCACATAGTGCAAAAACGCGTTAAGCGTAGCCGTCATTACATCAAACGTCATCTCTCCATCTTTACTGATGGCTTTGAGCGAACCAACCACGGTTTCTTCAGGAACTAAAGGCTCAATAACCGCCTGTTTACGAGTTTTAAGGCTGATAGAGGCTGGCAACACATCACGGGCTGTTTCCCAACAAACCTTGTTGTTTTTATTTACAAAATTGTTTTTATAGCAGTAGTAACTGAATAAAAAACGGGACACGTTTTGCCAGCGTTGCGTTTGGATTTCTAACCACAGGTGCTGAAGTTCGATATCGGCATCGGTCATAGATTTCATTCTAAATATGTTGGGAGAGCGATAGTGTAGCTTGGTTTTTTCATAACGCCAAAATCCTTCGTTGTGGCGTCTTTAAGTGCTAGTTCATCAAAGTCTATTGAGCAAATCGATTTTAATAAAGTTCGTAGTGTGGCGAATTGGGTACTAAAAAGTGATACCGCTAAATTTGTTTGTTAATGAATTGTTTATTTTAAAGCTCAATCAGATTTATATGAGGGTGCTCTTCGTTGTGAAAAGAGCACGAAGTGATGTCACGTGGTATCGGCATTTAAGGAACACATTATATAGAAGAACAACGATGGAACTGAAAACCCTCAGCGTCGCGATTGCGGCAACCTTGAGCAGCACTGCTGCGTTCGCAATGAGCGAGCCAGTAGCGCAAGTCACAGAGAAAGTTGAACATCATCAGCACGAACATGGTGTAGAAACGGCGCAGCCTGAGTATGCACCGACAGAATTGTTACCACAGCTACCGAAACAGACGTTACGTACGCGGGCTACCCAATCGGTTGAAGCGGCAAGCGTGGTTTGTGACGTAGAATCGTTCACAACCACCAACAGCAACGACTTGATCAGCGCGATAAAAACTCAAGGTGCAAGTTGCATCAACGAGCTGTTCTCTGCTCAAAGCCGAGTGCAAGAAGCGGCGTTTGATTCTGACCACATGTACAACGTGGCAAAGCATACGGTGACTTTGGCGAAGGCCTATACTGGCGGTGGTAGTGATGAGCTTGAAGCCTTGTACTTGTATTTGCGCGCTGGCTATTACGCCGAGTTTTACAACAACAATATCTCGTTTGTTTCTTGGGTCACGCCCGCAGTGCAAGAGGCGGTAGACGCGTTTGTAAACAACGCTAATTTTTACGAAAACAGCGACCCGCACGGCAAGGTATTAAGTGAAGTGATCATTACGATGGACAGTGCGGGGCTGCAACACGCTTATTTACCGCAAGTGACGGAGTGGCTGACGCGCTGGAATGACCAATACGCTCAAAACTGGTACATGCGCAACGCGGTGAATGGGGTGTTTACCATCTTATTCGGTGGTCAGTGGAATGACCAATATTTGCAAACCATCGGTAACCAAACCGAACTTGCAAAAGCATTGGGTGACTTTGCGTTGAGAGAGTCCTCGATAGGAGCGAGCGACGAGTTTATGGTGGCAAATGCGGGTCGCGAATTGGGGCGTCTGACCAAATATTCGGGCAGCGCTGCCACAACGGTGAGTAGCAAGTTAAAAGATATTTTTGCTCGCTATGAGATGTACGGAAAAGGGGATGCCGTTTGGCTTGCTGCTGCGGATACGGTCTCGTACTACGCCGAATGCAGCGAGTACGGAATTTGTGATTTCGAAACCAAGCTCAAAGGTTTGGTGTTATCGCAAACCTACACTTGTAGTCCAACCATCCGTATTCTGTCGCAAAATATGACGCAAGAGCAGCATGTGGCCGCTTGTAGCAAAATGGGTTACGAAGAAGGGTATTTTCATCAATCTTTGGAAACTGGCGAACAGCCAGTCGCT
>NZ_JAWPOX010000796.1:0-600 GCF_033344475.1 Vibrio sp. 1288 | reverse complement strand
ACGAGATCGTGCAGCCACGCATTTTTGCGTTCGATGCTGGCTAACTGCTGTTCATTCATTTGAGTACCTTAAATATCTCAGGCTACAGAGTAGTAGCGAGTCAAAAACGAGGGCTGTATATGAGCCATCACGCCAATATTCCGAAAACCTAACAGGGTTTTCTATATCGCATTGACTCAACTCTTAAACATGAACTCGCTTTGAAGCGGTACATTAGCATGAAGCCCTTAACAAACCTAGCTAAAGTCCTGAGGTTGCGCCAAATTTTGTTTTAGATGCCAACGTCTGATAGATTGAATCTATATATTTTTCTAATTAAGGACGGAATAATGAAAAAACGTTTGCTTGCTTTAGGTTTGGTTACCATTCTTGCTGGCTGTGGCAACGATGAGGTTGGTGATGTGTCTTTGGGTATGTTTACTATGAAAGACATAAAACTGAATACGCTCGTAGACCCTGAAGTTCCAGGCGTTACTTGTCATGTAGCGAGCATCGAAGCGGACTTCAGTTTAGCGGACCCAAGCGACAGTTCAATTTCTTGCCGTCAAACTGGTGAAATTACACCTGAGATGATTACTAAAATTGATAAGAGCAAATCAG
>NZ_JAWPOX010000795.1:0-600 GCF_033344475.1 Vibrio sp. 1288 | reverse complement strand
TACCTCTTCCCCAGTGTAGGAAACAAGCACATGGATTTAAAAACTCTTCCTCCTCTAACTGTTCTTTCAGACAACGTAACTGTTGTCGAAATCGATAACGTAAAGATCGTTCGTATTATTCATGACAAAGCGACAGCAGGTATTGCTTTACACGGCGGTCATGTAGTCTCGTACGCACCACAAGGTCAAGAAGACTTGATCTGGATGAGCGAAAAAGCCATTTTTGATGGCAAAGCAGCATTACGTGGTGGCATTCCTGTTTGTTGGCCTTGGTTTGGCCGTATTGCTGCACCAGCTCATGGCTTTGCGCGTACATCCGAATGGGAATTAGTTGAGCACCGTGAAAATGAAAATGGTGTCATCGTCGAGTTGGCACTGTTCCCAACCGAAGAAACACATCAAATTTGGCCACACATGTTTGATGCGCGTCTTCTTGTCGAAGTGGGTGACGAACTCAAAGTAACGCTGAAAGTTCTTAATATCGATGATGAAGCTTGGACGTTCTCAGGCGCATTACATACTTACCTAAACGTGGGCGATATCAAACAAGCGCAAACAACAGGTATGGGCAACGAGTACATCGACAGCTTGAAAAATAGC
>NZ_JAWPOX010000794.1:0-601 GCF_033344475.1 Vibrio sp. 1288 | reverse complement strand
AAAATCAGTGGTTTCGCTTTTGGCGAACTCAGCGCCAGAAGCAAGGGTCTTGGCTCCTTCCATCAACGTGTACGAACCCGCGCCACTTCCACAACAAATGCCGTCACCATACTCATCTTGAATGGTGAACTGGTAATCACCGTCGGCTAAACACATGCTTTTTTCAACGGTGGTTGCCGACTCATAATCCTGACCAGAGAACAGCACTGCGGATTGGCTGTTTTTCAGCGTCCAACTCGTTTCAGAGCCGTAGTTGTCGGTCGTGAGAGTCAAGACCACTTGGTGATCACTACAGCTCTCTACGGGAGGCTGCGTGCTTGTCTCGGTCGGTTGGAAGTTATCGACATAAACCACTTCTGAGCCGTCAAAGCCCGCTTCATCATAAAAACGCAATCCCACATCGATGGTTTTCGTGGTCGTCGCGGTGTAATTGAGTGTGAGTTCTTGCCACTGATTCGTTTGCTGCGGATTGGAGTAGCCGTGATAACCGTCTGCCACCAATCGAGCTTTTACATGCCCTTCAGTGTGATACACCGAGACTGAGAACGCATAGGTTTTCCCTTGCTCCACATTAATGGTTTGCAAAAAGTCGGTGTTGCTC
>NZ_JAWPOX010000793.1:0-601 GCF_033344475.1 Vibrio sp. 1288 | reverse complement strand
TCCAACGCAAGTATCGACCCTTACTTTCGCTTATGTGTTGAATTTTTATCCCGAGCCATGCACATCAGAAACTTCGCTCGTCACTTTGCCGGAACGCCGATTAAGCTCTTTCTCAATGTTATGCCTCAAACTCTACTCACGCTCACCAAAGACATGGGCTTTAAAGACAACGGCTTGCTTTACAAACGTCTTGCTGATTTGGGTATGACCCCGTCTGATGTGGTGTTTGAGGTTGTAGAAGAATCCTGCGGTGATACTGATTTACTGATTAAAGCCGTACAGTTAATGAGAGCGACTGGCTTTATCTTTGCCATCGATGATTTTGGCGCGCAACATTCCAACATTGCCCGAGTTCAGCAGCTTTGTCCTGACATAATTAAAATTGATCGCTCTTATCTACTCGATTATTGCGCTGGTGATACCTTTTCCATTCGAAGTGCGGTAGATCTAGCAGCAACCATGGGGGCCAAAGTAATTATCGAAGGGGTTGAAGAGAACAACCAGCTGCAGGCCATGCGTCAACTGGAACTCGATTATTATCAAGGGTTTTATCTCGGTAAACCAAGTGCAATTCATCACTGGACAGAATACGCAACCTGCC
>NZ_JAWPOX010000792.1:0-601 GCF_033344475.1 Vibrio sp. 1288 | reverse complement strand
CATCTTGCAGAATGGTTTTCACTAAAGCAGCACCATGATCGGGTGGCATAGTGTACGTAGATCGCGCCAACGTTAACAATTTGCCTTTCGCGTTAGTGATGTCTTGCGTGTTCTTACCCACAACAATAGCAGCACCAGTACGCTCACGGTACAAGCCAAAGTTTTTAGAACAAGAAGTTGTAATCAACATCTCTTCGACATTATCCGCCATGTAACGAAGACCTTTTGCGTCAGCTTCTAAGCCGCCACCAAAACCTTGATACGCGATATCAACAAATGGCGTAAAACCGTTCTTTTGAGAAAGTTCTGTAATAGCTTGCCATGCGGAAAAGTCGATGTCTGCGCCTGTTGGGTTGTGACAACAACCATGCAGTAGAACCACATCTGTCGGCCCTGCTTTAGCAAGATGATCCAGCATTTTTTCAGTGTCGACTTGTTTCGTTTCTGGCGAGAAATAATGGTAGAACTTAACTTTAAGCCCAGCAGCTTCCATTACTGGCTTGTGGTTCACATAGCTTGGATTCGAAATCCAAACCGTTGTATCTGGTTGTGCGACCTTCATTAGGTCACCCAGCATACGCAGTGCACCACTTGCTCCTGG
>NZ_JAWPOX010000791.1:0-601 GCF_033344475.1 Vibrio sp. 1288 | reverse complement strand
TGGAGCAGAAAGTGTATTGATTGAAGGTAAACGCGTAAAAGTGAAAGCTCAAATTCATACGATGTCAGGCTACTCTGCACATGCCGATATGAACGACTTAATACAATTTGTAACTGCCATTCCCACTCCTCCTAAGGAGGTTCACCTTATACATGGTGAGGAAGATTCGAAAAAAGCACTTTATCAACAACTAATCAACCTCGGATATAACTGCGTATTATAGTGAATTAGATAATTATTTAATTTCGAGACAACATAATATATCGCAAACATAGTTTGTCGAATTCATTGATATAGTTACGTCAAGATTCAAAAACAAGCCATAAGTAAGGACTCAGGTTCAAGAAAATTCTCAAAGTTACAAGCATGTTCTGGATTAAGGGATATAATTTCTATACGAATTAAATTATAATCGCCGACTTGTAAGCAATTGGCTAGCCGAAAACAACTTATTCCATTCCTATGACAGACAGTATGAGCGACACGCTTCAAGAACGAGAAGCTTCTGAATTAACTAAGCATAATTCTATCAGCATAACATCAGCATTGGACGAGTTATCCGCAAGTGAATCAAATGCTTGCCTTTATATCTACTGTCCAA
>NZ_JAWPOX010000790.1:0-601 GCF_033344475.1 Vibrio sp. 1288 | reverse complement strand
TGTATTCCTCGCGGTTGATTCTTACCGCTTGTTGGCGAAGAAAATCGACCAGCCGCTTCACTTAGGTATTACTGAAGCTGGTGGTGCGCGCGCAGGTGCTGTGAAGTCAGCAGTTGGCTTGGGCATGCTTTTATCGGAAGGTATTGGTGATACGTGACGTATCTCTTTAGCTGCTGATCCAGTCGAAGAAATCAAAGTCGGTTTCGATATTCTGAAATCTTTGCGTATTCGCTCTCGTGGCATCAACTTTATTGCTTGCCCAAGTTGTTCACGCCAAGAATTCGATGTTATTGGTACCGTAAATGCGCTTGAGCAGCGTTTAGAAGACATCATCACACCAATGGATGTGTCTATTATTGGCTGTGTGGTAAATGGTCCTGGTGAAGCTGAGGTTTCCCATTTGGGTCTTGCGGGTAGCAACAAGAAGAGTGCGTTCTATGAAGACGGAAAACGTCAAAAAGAGCGTTTCGATAACAATGACCTTGTGAATCAGCTAGAAGCAAAGATCCGTGCGAAAGCGTCTATGATGGATAGCGAAAATCGCATTGAAATAAAAGTACAAGATTAATCTCAACGAGTATTACGGTAAGTATTGTGGCAA
>NZ_JAWPOX010000789.1:272-602 GCF_033344475.1 Vibrio sp. 1288 | reverse complement strand
GTAGTGATTCAGGCTGATGAACACGCTTACAACGGCACCGTTGTGAAAGTGATGGATGCCGCTAAAGGTGCTGGCGTGAAGAACATTGCACTGGCAGCGGAGAAACCTTAATGGGTAGGCTGTTAATTGCGTTACCAGCGTCATTATTGATCGCCGTGAGTTTGTTTAGCTTTATGGCGTGGATGGTCGATAACGGCAATCAACGCGCACCAAAACCGTCTGAGGCAGTGCGTTTTGATATGGTCATGGTTGAAAACGATGCCGATGTGCAGCGTCGTCAACGTTCAGTACCAGAGCAGCCAGAGCCACCTCAAGCACCAGAGCCGATGG
>NZ_JAWPOX010000789.1:0-262 GCF_033344475.1 Vibrio sp. 1288 | reverse complement strand
ACGCAAGTTGAGCCGATGAGCCAAGTAACACCGATCAGCGCGCTTGGGTTAAACACGGCGTTAGATGGTATTGCGATTAATGCGCCAAACCTAAAGGGAACCATGGGCAATCAACAAGCGTTACCGCTGTATAAAGTTGAACCTCGTTACCCAAGTAAAGCATTAAAACGCAAGGTTGAAGGCTATGTGATCATGCGCTTTACGATTGACACGACAGGTCGTCCAAAAGACATTGAAGTGATCGATGCAGAGCCAAAGCGTA
>NZ_JAWPOX010000788.1:0-603 GCF_033344475.1 Vibrio sp. 1288 | reverse complement strand
ACTTGGCGTTTCGGTGTGTTCTTCGTTGGTGCAGTTCAGCAGCACAGTCGGTAAGGAAGTTGTGACGCGTTGCTGCTCCAACTCTCGCGTCATACTGGATGCGTAAACCAAACCTGCGTAATCACCGCCGTTGATCTCCGACTCAATCTTGCTTGCCAACACTTCATCATGGCTGTAATTGAAGGTCACCAATATGTAGTCGTTCGACCACGCTTCTTCTCTCGTTGCATTGATGGCATCGATAAATGGGTCATAACTGGTTAAGCCGTTGATCACCAATGCGATCTTTTTAGGACGTCCCAAAGCATGGGCAACCTTTTTGTTTTTGTAGCCAAGTGATTCTGCGGTTTCGAGCACTTTACGTTTGGTCGCTTCCGCGATTTTTACGGAAGTTGAGCCATTCAATACCAGCGATACGGTCGACTGAGAGACGCCAGCCGCCGCCGCAATGTCACTCATGGTGATTTTTTTAGCCATTCTGTTCTTTTACGTAATTTCGTTAGCTAAAGATATTAGCTAAAGATTAAGTTCGGATCATCCTTTAAAGATGAAGATCACAAAAGTAAGTCAGAGAAACTTAAAAGCTGTGATTTTCACCACGTT
>NZ_JAWPOX010000787.1:0-603 GCF_033344475.1 Vibrio sp. 1288 | reverse complement strand
GTGCGACCGTAAGGTTAATATCCTTCAGCCTTTGGTTAACTGTTGAATCGGTTGACATCGGGAAACTTGGTACTTGTGCAATTGCACTCTTTGCAGCAGCACATACTCTAGAGTCACCAGAAAGCACGTTAACTGACGAAACAATCATGTCAGTTCCCGTAGGAATCAGCTTAACGTTAACTCTACACTCCTTTCCCAATAGGTAGTCATCCTTTAGCAATCGGCTTTGAATGAGCTGAATATAGATTGAACTGTAGCGGGAAACCTCATCAGCCACAAATTTCCCCTGAGCCTGTTGGTTTGCACTCGCTTCACTTTCTAGGCCAGCAAAAATATCATCCAGTGCGGCTTCTTGCTCTTTACGCTCACGTTCTAAACGCTCAAGGCGCTCTTTTTCTTTACGTGCTTTTTCCGCAGCTTCTTTTGCCGCCTTCTCGCGAACTACTCGCTCTTGTTCCGCTTTGGCAATCGCCGCTTCTTTGGCTAAACGTTCCTGCTCTGCTTTACGTACAGCTTCTTCTTTCGCTTTACGCTCTTTCTCAAGTTTAGCTGCACGCTCTTTTTCTTGGCGAACTCGTTCTTCTTCTGCTTTGCGTTCCTGCT
>NZ_JAWPOX010000078.1:0-2288 GCF_033344475.1 Vibrio sp. 1288 | reverse complement strand
TTCCTCCTTAGCTCAGTTGGTAGAGCGACGGACTGTTAATCCGCAGGTCGCTGGTTCGAGCCCAGCAGGAGGAGCCACTTTTAAAGCCGCATCACTTGATGCGGCTTTTTTGTATCTGCTTTATACGTCATTTCTCACTTTCCCATTTATCTGCACTTCATTTCTAAACATCAGCGAACATTAAATCCTTTCTTCAAAAACACTTATTTCACGCTAAAAATTTAATCCTCATCGTAATTTCAATACGCATTAGTATCCGAGCATATTTATCTTCACTAAGATGCCCGAGTTATTACATTTCTTCTTTTAGCTATGCCTTGCATAGTGATAACACTTTATTTGTGAGCTAAATATGAAACTAAAAACTCAAGCCTATTTATTATCTGCGATCATATTGCTAGCTCTCCTAGCTCTGACCGCAACGGGCTTATGGACACTTCGCGTCGCAAGTAACCTTGATAACAAAGCTCGAGTTACTGAGCTATTTAAAAGTGCGTACAGCATACTTACCGAAGTAGAAAAGATGGCTATCGAAGGCAAAATGCCGGAAGACGAAGCGAAAGCATTAGCCACTCGCCTACTTCGTAACAATATCTACAAAGACAACGAATACGTTTATGTCGCAGATGAAAATATGATGTTCATCGCCGCACCACTAGACCCTCAACTGCACGGAACCAGCTTCCATGACTTTAGAGATGGCAGTGGTAATAGTGTAGGCCAACTCATTCTAGATGTATTGGGGCACAAAACAGGTCAGATCGTTGAATATACCTGGAGCCAAAAACAAGCAAATGGCAGCATTGAAGAAAAACACTCGATAGCAGAAAAAACACCACACTGGAGCTGGGTTGTCGGTACAGGTATTGGCTTTAATGAAGTTAACGCACGTTTTTGGTCGACAGCACAATGGCAGCTTGCGCTGTGTCTGATTATCGCGGGAAGTATTCTAAGTGGCCTGATCATTTCGATTCGCAAAATGCTTAATCTACTTGGAGGAGAGCCTAACGACGTGCGCAAAGCAGTTCAAGCTGTCGCTCAAGGAGACATTCAGACCAGTTTTGATACTGTGGCACCGAGAGGAAGTATCTATCGTGCCGTGCAAGATATGAGTCAATCACTAGCTACTATGGTGACAAACCTAGAGAAGTCTATGCATGCACTGCGCGCAGAGTTGTTTGCCGTAGAGGCTCGATCAAATACGATTGCCGATCTTACCGTATCTCAGCAGCAATCAACGGCGATGATTGCCACTGCGATGACTGAAATGGCATCTTCAGCCAACCATGTTGCCAATTCAGCAAGCGACACCGCAAACAATACGGACGAGGCTGACAAACAAAGCCAACATACTCAGAAACTCATTCATAACACGGTTGAAAACATTCAAGGTTTAGCTTCTCAATTAAATACTGCGAGTAAAGCGGTCGCCGATCTAGATCAGGATGTAAATAATATTGTAAAAGTGCTCGATGTGATTGGTGATATTGCAGAGCAAACAAACCTATTGGCACTCAATGCAGCCATTGAAGCAGCACGTGCTGGAGAACAAGGCCGAGGCTTCGCAGTCGTTGCTGATGAGGTACGCAACCTAGCAGGACGCACACAAGACAGCACAAAAGAGATTCAGTATATGATCTCCAATCTGCAAGAAGGCTCTCGCAATGCCATTCACACAATGGAAATATGTGCAGAAACCAGTGAAAGCACTGTTACAGAGTCTAAGAATGCCTCTGAAGCTCTACAGCAAATTGTAACGGCGTTAGAATCTATCACCACAATGAGCCAGCAGATCGCTACTGCTGCCGCTGAGCAGACGCAGGTTAGCGATGATATTGCGCTACGCATAAACCTTATCGAGGAAAGCGGAGGCCAACTCAACTCTGTCGTAACCGAGAGCCAATCAAGTACTCAAAGTTTAGCTTCACTAGCGAATGAGCTAGAAGGTTGGGTAAACAAGTTCTCAGTAAAGCACTAGTTTAAAGTCAATTGTTCAATAAAAAGCACGTTTTCAGACGTGCTTTTTTGTTTTTATCGCCTTTATTTTGCAAGTGAACACACTATCAATGTTAAAACATCGCTTAAAGCATGGCGCATTGCTGCTAAAAACGCATAAAAACAGCCCACTCCGAGCACAAATTCATCAAACGATATTTTATTTTAATTTTATTGTTGACCTGAAAGCCGAAAAGCCTTTTAATACACCTCGTCGCCCGGATAGCTCAGTCGGTAGAGCAGAGGATTGAAAATCCTCGTGTCGGTGGTTCGATTCCGCCTCCGGGCACCAC
>NZ_JAWPOX010000786.1:0-603 GCF_033344475.1 Vibrio sp. 1288 | reverse complement strand
CTCAATACCAATAGTCACAAACGCTATGCTTAAAAACATATACAAGAACTTATCTTTTTCCGACAGTTTGTTGGCTCGAACATCGTTCTTCAGACTTTGTACATCCCAAAAATACATAGCGACTCCTTTAAGTATTGCTCGTCTTGAACTGAACACGCCGAGTGATACTTGCGCAATTAATTCATAGTAACTCGAAATATAAATTAAAAATCAAATAGATAGTCAAATCGACTAAAAATACTCTCGCACAAATGGGATGGTTTGTCTCTAAGAAATCTCTCGTTATCGGTACCGTCTTGAACTCAACAAGACCAATGTACCAAACCGATTTTTACAACGTAATTGGCAGTCAAAATCACTAACTTTCTAATTTATCTTTGAAGGCATAAGCAATACATTGCATTATAAGAAACCGCTTACCGCTATAGCACTAACTTACCGACCAAGGAGGGTCTGAAATGAAATTAGCACAGTTAAATATTGCGCTTGCCAAATATCCTCTGGATGCACCTGAAATTAGAGAATTTGTAGACAATTTAGACTTAGTTAATGGTATTGCTGAAGAGAGTGAAGGCTTTGTTTGGCGTTTAAAAGACGACTCCG
>NZ_JAWPOX010000785.1:0-603 GCF_033344475.1 Vibrio sp. 1288 | reverse complement strand
AAACCAATCACAACCACGCGCTTAGGTGATTGTTCTAGCTCGGTTTTTCCCATGTAATGGTCAATAACAACGTTAGCAGCAAAAGATGGAGAAATGGTTAGCAGCGAGAAAACAGCCGCACTGACGAGTTTTTTCATTTTGTTGAGCCTTAATGAGATCTATTATCATGCGCGTTCGCAATATAGCGTTACTCTCAAAAGCATTCAACAAGATTTATACGACTTTACATTCATTACAGTGATTTTAGATTAAACCATTTCAAGCACTTATGAATGGTAATCATTGCAATCCCGAATTGAATTATTCGTGCGAATCGATGAACGCTTTTAACGCCATTTCATCAAGAATCGCTAAGCCATTGTCGGTTTTTGCAATGAGTCCTTTATCGATAAGATCTTTGACCGCACGTCGATAAACTCGGCCTGACGTACCAAATCGTTCCGCCTCTTGGTTCACTTTGTCAAAGCCACCAAGCAGCGTATCCGTCTGATTACGGACGAGAAGATCATAGGCAATGTTGTAAGTGATGGGATGCAGCAAACGGTTAGTATAGATATCCATTGAGTCCTGATAGTCTTCTGCCAGTGCAGAGGCAAAAAACAC
>NZ_JAWPOX010000784.1:0-603 GCF_033344475.1 Vibrio sp. 1288 | reverse complement strand
ATAACAGTTCACCTAAGGCAATAGCTCGCCTTTGCGCTTGGGATTCGTTTTTTAACCAAGAGTTTGAACTTCAAGATCTTGAATATCAGATGGCCGATGCTGCGCGTCAGCGTTACGAGCAATCCAATGTAAAAAACGACATTTCGTTTAAAGCCTTCAAACGCGCCTTCTACAACGAATCCATCGAGATCTATAACTTGACCGATGGCGCAGCCATTCAAAAAGTCTTTACGCCATTAATTATGCTTGCCACCGCTTGGATTGTGTTTGTGTGCTCTGTATCGAACTAAGCACGCAAATACACTCCAAGAGGGATGAGAATCATCATGCCTAAGATAACGTTACTTCTGCTGGCCACTACAATTGGTATTGGCATTACGGGCGCTGCATTTTGTGTTGGTGTGACTTACACATTTACTCAGTTACCGTTAGAAAGCTGGTTTCTAAACCCATAAATACAAAAAAGCAGGACTCGATGTGAGTTCTGCTTTTCATTGTTTATTTGGCCGTAACTCGGATGAAACCTAGAATTCCCGGTTCATTTTTTCCAAACACGATAGAAAGGTTGATTGCTGCTCTGGCTCAATATGACGAGTAAGATCA
>NZ_JAWPOX010000783.1:0-603 GCF_033344475.1 Vibrio sp. 1288 | reverse complement strand
TGTGCTGACGCCAGACGGGGAACTGCTATTTACTCAGGCAGAAAGAGGGTTTGCCCATTTGCAGCAAGGCGTACGCCTTGTCAACCAGGATCCAAACCCGAACCATCTTTCAATATCAACACTGCCCTCCTTTGCCCACCATTGGTTGGTGCCTAAAATCACCGCCTTTCGTCAACGTCATCCTGATATTGCCCTATTACTAGAGCCCACAAATGATCTCGTCTCTTTTCAAGATAGTCAGATAGATTTGTGCGTTCGCTACGGATTAGGAAAATACCCAAATTTAGAATCGCAGTGGCTGATGGACGAAGCCTTTTACCCAGCATGTCATCCGATGTATCAGAAGGAACATGGCATCTATAGCATCGAAGATTTAAGCAAAGCAGAGCTCATCGAAGACGTGTGGCCCGATCTCGACTGGAACATGTGGTTAGCAAGACTTGGACACTCAGCGGCAAAGCCCGCTTTAAAATACAGTGGCTCGCACTTAGTGTTGGAAGCTGCGTTATCCCTACAAGGCGTAGCGCTCGTCAAACACAGCTTGGCGTATCAATATTTTCGGACGGGTAAACTGGTTCGTATTGGCGACATCGCGATAAAACC
>NZ_JAWPOX010000782.1:0-603 GCF_033344475.1 Vibrio sp. 1288 | reverse complement strand
CAATTAGACTTTAGGATGAGACAGAGGGGTGTGCCGGAAAATGATTGAAATAAAAGTAATTATGGGAGCTAGGTCAACAGGATTTATGTGTATGGCGCGGTGAGATTTGGCAGATCGCCCTTGGTGAGGCGCACAAAAACCAAGGCGGCAGAAATCGCATCTTGCAGTGCGTCGTGTTTATCTTGAATGGGCAGTTCCAGGTGCTTGCAAATTGCATCCAGACTTAAGTCGAAGTAGGCATTGGGTAAATGCCGTTCTAATTTGTCGTGATAAATCTGGCTGACTTCAATCAATGGGTTTGGCAGTGGGAAGCCGAGTTGCCTTTGGCAGGCAAGGTCGAGAATTTTTTTGTCATAGCGAATGTGATATCCGACTAAAGGACGGTTGCCGATGAACGTGAGCAGTTTCAGCAACGCTTCTTTCTCGCTGATACCATCAGCCAGATCTTGGTGGCGAATTTTATGAATTTTCACTGACCCAGAATCTAACGATTGGGGCGCACGTAAGCGTACTTCAAAAGGCTGACTGGTGAGGATGCGGTTGTCGATGATCTTGGTTGCCGCGATGGTTACCAACTCAGCACGGTTCGGATCAAGGCTGGTG
>NZ_JAWPOX010000781.1:0-603 GCF_033344475.1 Vibrio sp. 1288 | reverse complement strand
GCGTGCTAACACAGACATTGAGTACTTTGTTGTGAGCAACTAAGCACTAATTATGTAATTTGCATGTTAACTAAAACGGGTCGCGTAAGCGGCCCGTTTTATTTTTGTTTAAACAAACTTCAATGACGATGAGTGTTTGCCTACATTAGGGCGGATTATTTCAGAGCGTTAATTTGGAGTGTATATGTTCAATATGAAATGGATTTTAACCTTGTGTTTAGTGGTGTTCGCACCACTCAGTTTGGCCGCTGATACCAAGGCTGATAAATATGAAGGAATTGAAATTACGGTCAATATCAATACTGCTTCTGCAGAAGAGATAGCAACGATGCTGAAAGGTATTGGCGAAAAGAAAGCGCAAAGCATAGTTGACTACCGTACCGAGCATGGCCCATTTAAAACAGCAGCTGATTTAACCAATGTAAAAGGAATTGGTGAAGCAACAATCAAGAAAAACGAAGACCGCATTCTTCTATAAACGCGGGCGTCGACCATTGTATTCTTAATGAGTTTTCGTTTCCGGTTACTGCTTTCCCGAACCAAACCCTCTTTCGTGGTTCGGGATTTTTTATCCACATATACGGCGATGGAATCCTTTCTCTA
>NZ_JAWPOX010000780.1:0-604 GCF_033344475.1 Vibrio sp. 1288 | reverse complement strand
TAAACCGTCAGCAAAACCAAGTTTTTTGCTGACCATAATGGCATCGGTGCCCGCTCTCTCTTCATAATCAAAGTCATAAATCGAGTACGCGTTATAAACGTCATTAGGGTTCCAGATGGTATTCATGGACCAGTTAATACGAAAACGCCCGACACTGGCACTCCAATCGTCGCTCTTCCAGCTCACATACAATCGGTCAAATTGAGAATTCAGAATAACGTCGTCTTCGCGCCAGTTTTTGCTCAAATCAAAGTAGCCATTATCTAGCGCGACAAGTTCGGGATATTGAGGAATGTCTAACGCATCGCCCCATAAAGCTCGGTTTCGCAAGCCAACATTAACACGCCAGTTTGGAGAAAAACGGTATTCGAAATTCAGACGATTGTGCAGCAGATGATCGAGCGTATTGCTTTGATCATCTGGCATGCTGTATGTCGCCATATACTTAATATAACCATCAAAGTTCCAAGATTTTTGAGGTTGTAAACCAGGGATATTGGCAACAGCACAAAAGCTGAAAAAGCCAAGCAAGGAAAGGCTTAATGCCTGACTAACCACCACCATCCATGGCGGAGAAAAACGAATGTGTAAGCCGCTACGCATG
>NZ_JAWPOX010000779.1:0-604 GCF_033344475.1 Vibrio sp. 1288 | reverse complement strand
CAGCGTAAGCTGGATTGCGATTCACATTCATAAAGTAGCCATGAATTGACTGCTGAACTGAATCGAATTTTTGAACTTCGTGAGTTTTTCCAGCAGCACGCTGAGCAGGCACAATTCCGCAACCCTGTTTATAACACCATTGGCCGAACAAGTTGTTTGCTTGAGTAGCAAAACGAGAAGTACCCCACGCGGATTCATTGGCAGCTTGAGTTAGCACTAATGCTTCTGGTAAAACATTGACTCGCTTTAACATTTCAGTCAGCCAAGCTTCATCAACATGACCATCATGAAGAGGAAACCCATATAACTGCGCTAATCTTTCTGCGTAAGCTTCTTCGTCCGGCGACACTTCTCCAATCTCAAGAGAGCTTAGAAAAGCACGTTCTTTTTCAATCCTGTGATTTTCTAGTGCGATTTTAGGCCGTAAGAAATCGAAAAATGCCGCCTTTTTTTCTTTGGCGTCTTTGATAGAGTTAAAGTCTGGAATGTCCCCAATGTAGGGCAAGTGCGACAAATCAGGATGTTTCACCGGACCTTGAACAACATTAGGATCATTCGCGCTTTTGAACTGGCGGTCGTAATGCAAATATGGACCTACCGAAAT
>NZ_JAWPOX010000778.1:0-604 GCF_033344475.1 Vibrio sp. 1288 | reverse complement strand
ACCGTTCTTGCAAACGAACAGGTTGAAGACGGCTGCTGCTGGCGTTGTGACACTCCAGTAGAGCAAAAAGAGATCCCTCAGTGGTTCATCAAGATCACAGAATACGCGCAAGAGCTACTTGACGATCTAGACAAACTTGAAGGTTGGCCAGAAATGGTTAAGACCATGCAACGCAACTGGATTGGTCGCTCTGAAGGTGTGGAACTGAAGTTTGAAGTGAAAGGTCAACAAGACCTAGAAGTTTACACAACGCGTCCAGACACACTGATGGGTGTGACTTACGTAGGTATCGCAGCGGGTCACCCTCTAGCAACGCTAGCTGCAGAGAACAACCCAGAGCTTGCTGCATTCATCGAAGAATGTAAGAACACCAAAGTTGCTGAAGCTGAACTGGCGACAATGGAGAAGAAAGGTATGGCGACTGGCCTTACTGCTATTCATCCATTGAACGGTCGTGAAGTACCAGTTTACGTCGCAAACTTCGTATTGATGGACTACGGTACAGGCGCTGTAATGGCAGTACCTGCACACGACCAACGCGACTTCGAATTCGCAACTAAGTACGGTCTAGACATCATCCCAGTGATCAAACCAGCAGATGGTA
>NZ_JAWPOX010000777.1:0-605 GCF_033344475.1 Vibrio sp. 1288 | reverse complement strand
CACCTTTCAGATAAGCAATAGGCCATTTATCTAAATGCTTTTGCCAACGTTTGAAATTTGTTGGTGTCATCCAGTGCTTTTTCAACCAGTCGACACACCAAGCCGTGCGTTGGTTATCGTCTAATGCAAGAGGGCTAATTTCGACAGGCTGCTGCTCGACTTGATTAAGAATGTACAAGCCGAGTTGATGAAAGGTATTGACTCTTACGCCTTCTGCCGCCAAGCCGACTTTATCAACCAAACGCTCTTTCATTTCTTTCGCGGCATCTCGGCCAAACGCCAGGATCAAAAGTTCTTCCGCTTGAGCTTGATGGCTTTGAAGTAAGTAAGCCACTCTTGCAGTCAATACGCTGGTTTTACCCGAGCCTGCCCCAGCCAAAACAAGGTTGTGATCATCATTGAGCAACACTGCGTATTGTTGCGACAAGTTCAGCGGAGACGATTCAATGCGGTTGAACAAGACTTCCCAATTAGGACGTTCGTTCTCCAGCCATTCGTGATTGCGCTCTCCCAGCGTATGAGAGGTGTCAACCAGCCAAGGCTCAATTTCACCCATGCGATTAGGCATGCGCATTTTAGCTTCGTCTAGGCTGGTCTTGATTTCT
>NZ_JAWPOX010000077.1:0-2435 GCF_033344475.1 Vibrio sp. 1288 | reverse complement strand
TTTTATCACTGGTTACGCTAAGCAAATCGCGCTTACTACCAGTTTGAAATCAATGGGTGAGTTAAATCGCGACCTGACTTTCTACAAGATATATGTCGATGTTTATGATGGTACGGATAAGCTCTTTAGCTTTAATCATCTCGACTTAGTCAAAATTGGCTATCAGTTTGAGGTTCTTTCAGATTGCGTCTATCGGGTAACTTGGGAGGATTCAGAAAGGATCTTCACTTGCGGCCAACGTGAAAAGCCAACCGATATTCTCCAGCAAAATATTCCTGTTCAGATATAGCCATGCTGGTAAACATTCTTTGGACGTTGTTCTGGGGCTTCTGTATTTGGGGAACAATAATGCTATTCAGATGGGCAGCCTCTAGTTAGACCGCTCGCCGCAAGAAGTGATATTGAGCTTGCGAAAATCGCTTCGAGGAAGCGGAACATGTATGAAATTAATCTTTGGCAGGTTCACACATGAGTTAGTTATGGAATGGATTTATGATGTTTATGAGGGGTTTATCTTCTTGGGTGTTTTCTTTCTGGTATTGTTGCTTGTAGGAGGTTGTCGCAATGATTGATTTGATATTGGAATATCCTTATGAGTCCTTAGCGCTCTTGGGGATTTATGTTTTAGGCTTGGTTGTTGTGGTTCATGGTTTCAGTAAAAAACAGCTGCCTTAGGGGGTTCCATGGAGATTATTGATTCAGTTTTTGCTTGGATGGATGCCTATGAGTTTTCATTGTGGCATTTACCGTTTTGGTTCGTCGTGAGCTTTATCTGGTATTTGTTCTGGGATTGGGTTCTCGACTATTTCAAACCTTACCCTTAGTGCGCATTATGGAGATTATGGAATGATTGAATCTTTTCAGGCTTGGGCTAGTTCTCCAGAGGCTCATAAACTTCTTCCTTATTTATTACTTGATGCAGTTTTTATTTTGCTATTAGTTGTTAGCGTTCGTATTGCAACTCGTGAGCCTTAGTGCGCATTATATTCGTGTTTATGTTGAGTGGTTTGCCGTAGGCCTAGACCGCGCAAAGGGTGGGCGAGAGAATTGCTCATTGTCGTAGCTCGCTGCGTACATGCCATGAGAGAGAATCGCTTTGAAGAGATAGCCCGTAACATAAAAAGCGTATAATGCGCATTAAGGAAGAAATGACATACCAAACGCTGAGTATGTCATTTTAGTTTGTCTTTGTTTTTAATCATGAAGTAGTTCAGGAGGCTTTTGCAGTCTTCTGGTCTTCCTTCCAGTTTGATACTTTTTATTTTTCCGCTTTTATCGGTTTTGTATTCATACATGCAGAAATCATCGCCGTTTCTGATTTTGTCTATGCGTTCCTTGCCATAGACTTCTTCAATTGGTCGGTTTGGGTCTTCTTCTCGACCAATGATTTCGCCCATTGTCTGGCTTGCCAATGAACTTGAGCTCATTAAGGCCATTGATAATATGATCTTCTTCATCGTTATAACTTCGTCGGTTAGCGAGCATTTTGGGAGGGGCCCGCTTAGCGGGAGGGACCTAAAAGCGGAGCCAAACCCCCGTCTAGTATTACGGGGGTAAATTCCACTGAATCATCAGTGTTCTCCGTGTATTCGCAAGCGTAGCGCGCCAGTGTTTGAGCGCTAGCGAGTCTTATCAGAGGAGAAATTATTTCTTGCTTTGTTACTTTGGTTCCTCAAATACAAACCTTCTACCATAATCGACAATGACTCGATCTCTGATTCATTAAAATCCCCAATTGCTGAACTAATTTTTTCTATCAGTCTCTCGTGTGGGTTTTGTTCTCTTCCTAAGATTTCATTTACAGATACACCTAGTCTCTTTGCTATAAGAACTAGCTCAGATGCTTTTGGTTCTGTCTTCCCCGATTCCCAGTTCATTACCGTCTTTGCTGATGTTCCGACGGATTTTGCCATATCAAGCTGGGTGACTCCTTTTTCCTCTCGGAGTCTCTTAATGTTCTCGTTTAGCATGACAAACCCCTTTTTGAGTCCATGTTTTTTCTCATTATAAGGAGTGTTTTTTCATACAGTATCTTGACAAGGTAAAAATATTTACCCAAGATATGCAATAAATTTACTCTTGACAGGTTTTCAGGGAACATGAAAAAACAAGTATTCACTCCAGAAGAATTGCAAATCGACACTGATGCAAGTCCATTTGTGTTTGTTGATTACTTGTCTTGGACAATCCCTTACTCATCTTTGCGTCATGCTCACAAGTCCGACCTTTCGGCTCTTTTCTGGTCTCCAATTCCTAAGCCGAATTACCGCATGGCTAAAACACCAGAACAGAAAGAAAAGCTAATTGAGAGATACAAGCAACAGTGGAACGTTTCAATGATGGAGCGTTTGGAGGTTTTCTGCTTGCACGTTCTTGGTCTTCGTATGTCGCCTTGGCGTGGTAAAGGTTTGTACGGTTACGAAGATTCATGCCAC
>NZ_JAWPOX010000776.1:0-605 GCF_033344475.1 Vibrio sp. 1288 | reverse complement strand
ACGGTGACTTGATAAGGTTCAAAACTGTTGGCTTCCCATTTGGCTTGCGTGCCACCTAAATCATCGACAATTGCCCACAGCAGTTTGTCATCTTTAAGATTTTTGTATTTGGGATTGCTGCTGCTTACGTGGATATTTTCTGCATGCATGGAGGTGGTGTCAGCGCCGGTATCAATTTTACCGATGAAAGGGACGTCACTTAGCTCAGGAATTTCGCTGTAATACACACTTTCGACCCGCCCTAAAACTAACTTATCATCAAGTTGATAGATGGGATCTTGCGTGGTTGCAGAGATGGATTGCGCCCAACCAAACGGGGCTATCAGGAGAGCACTAGAGAGTGCCAGAGCCAAAGACATTTTTTTCATCATGATTATCCGTGTGAGCCAAGGTATATAAAATTAGTCGCCAACAGAACTTATAAGTTCTCAATTTAATTACAGTTTTGACATAAATCTGACTGATGTCCACCAGCGCCCGGTAAATTTTTGCGAAGCTAATTTAAAACATTGCAAATTCTATGAATGACCCCAATGTTCTATACACAACCAATATCCAAACCGAATTAAAAGAGAATACACGGATGAGCCAAGCTATCTGTCGCA
>NZ_JAWPOX010000775.1:0-606 GCF_033344475.1 Vibrio sp. 1288 | reverse complement strand
GGCGTACCCGTTAAGCCTATCTTGATAGCGTTGGTATCAGACTGAGTCAGGTTGGCCAGAAAGCTACCTTTCGGGTTGTAACTGCGGTGAACCTCATCCAGGAAGTAAACACGTTGGATGGTGACGTTATAGTCTTGCGTTGAAATAACGTCGGGGTCATCTTTAAACTTCTGAATGTTGACGACGGTTATTTCGGCTTTGCCTGAGTGGTTGTGAATCACTTGTGTGGCTTTGATGTCACGTGTGAACGCTTCACGGGAGTTTATGGTATGAACAATCAAGCCGCGTGCAGTGAACTCTCGCTGTGCTTGTTGCAGCAAGTCTAGTCTATCGACGATAAAATAGAACTTTGGAATGATCTCTCGTTTTTGGAAGTAGTCCGTTAAGAACCCAACGTTGTAATAGGTTAACGCAGTTTTACCACTTCCTTGGGTATGCCAAATAATCCCTTTACGAACCCCTTCGTTTAGCTTTCGCTCAATAGCTTTGGTCGCAAACATCTGTGGGTAGCGCATGATGTGTTTTTGCAGGCCATCACTCTCTGATACGTAGACCAATGCATAGCGTAGAACAAAGGACAAACGCTCTTTGCTGAGTAAAGAGGTA
>NZ_JAWPOX010000774.1:0-606 GCF_033344475.1 Vibrio sp. 1288 | reverse complement strand
ATCGGTGTTATCAATGCTAACTGGTACTCGCTTCGAGATCATTTGCACCAACATGATTGAACGCTTCTCTCCGTCTTGTTCTTGGAAAATGGCATCAATACCTGCAAATTGTCCGCTCTTAACACGAACCTGATCACCTGGTTTAGGCATGCATTCGGATATGTTTTTTTCTGTGCAGCATTTCTCTAGCTGCTTCAACTCAAACACAAGATCGCCTTGAACTTCTTTTGGTTGGGCACCAAATCGAACAAAGTCGACAACACCGCGCGTCGACCGAACCGACGTAAAGTTCGGGCCTTGTTCATAATCAAAACGTGCAAATACATAACAAGGAAACAACGGTTCTTCGACCTTTTGTCGCTTACCGCGCAAGATTTTTTCGACTTCTACAGTTGGGTAGAAGCACTCAACACCTTGATTTTCAAGATGCTGCTTAGCCCTTATTTGTTCTCCACGCTTACAATAAAGTAAATACCAACGTTTCATTTTATTACTAGCCAATTATATTTTTGTTTCATCCTAGCATTAAGCTAAAGGTGAGTCATGAATATTCAAATTATCCATAAGAAGAACATTATACATTGTTCGCATAACTTACACTTTTTC
>NZ_JAWPOX010000773.1:0-607 GCF_033344475.1 Vibrio sp. 1288 | reverse complement strand
TAGCCCGAACATTCCAGACGAGACAACCAACTACTCTTCATGGGCAGTTGAAGCTGATTTCAACTACAACGACTACCTGTTCTATCACGGTGGCGTTCAGTACGACATCGACTTAAGCTCAATGCAGCTTGCCAACAGTACGTTGGAATATCAGTTTAACGGCGGCTTTATTCAAGGTAACTACCGCTATGTCACTCGCGAATACATCGAAGATACGATCATTCTCGAAAACCTCGACACTATTACTCGTAAAGGTATTTCACAAGCAGGTATCGTGGCGGCGTACGAGTTCAACCGTAACTGGTCTGCAAGCGGTCAGTACTACTATGACCTAAATGAAAATACCGATATGGAATGGCTAGCAAGCCTGCGTTACCAATCTGATTGTTGGTACATTGGTTTGACATACTCTAACCAATTACTCGGTTGGGAAAATCAAGCCATCGGCAGTACGGGCTCCTCTCCTGAATACGAAAACAACTTTAGTGTTAACTTCGGTATTCAAGGCTTTGCGACAAATCAAAGCACCGGTACAGCAGTCAAAGAACTGGATGGTTCCGACAACGCGATTAAATACGGTCGCCCATTCTATTTGAACAATTAATCG
>NZ_JAWPOX010000772.1:0-608 GCF_033344475.1 Vibrio sp. 1288 | reverse complement strand
GTGAGAAAGTCGATAGGAAATTCAAAACGTTATTCTTTGTTTAAGCATAGGTGAAATTTCCGGTTTCTCTTTGTGCTTGATGGGCTTCGTGATCAAGGTACAGGTATCCGAACCATTGGATAGTTTTGAAAACTATTGGGCATATTTAGAAGTTAACGAGCGTTAAAATCAGAAAGTCATGCTGCTTCAAAGAATGGCGTTCGTAAGATGTGAATCAGCCTATATTCCGTTACCTTAATTGGTACACACATTAGAAAGCACTTTTACGAACGAGGTAGAAAATGATTGTCATCACAGGTGCAAGTAGCGGCTTAGGGGCGGAGTTGGCCAAGCTTTATGATGCGGAAGGGAAAGCCACTTATCTGACTGGACGAAGTGAGAGTAAGCTCTCTACAGTCACAAACTGCTTATCGAACAATGTTGGCTATCGAGCTTGTGATCTCGCATCCCATCAAGAAGTGGAACAATTGTTTGAACAATTAGATTCTATTCCGAGCACGGTGGTTCACAGTGCAGGCAGTGGGTACTTTGGGTTGTTACAAGAGCAAGATCCAGAGCAGATTCAAACCTTAATAGAGAATAATCTCAGCTCAGCGATTAACGTGCTG
>NZ_JAWPOX010000771.1:0-608 GCF_033344475.1 Vibrio sp. 1288 | reverse complement strand
GCAGCTCCACTCCAGCTTCAAACGACGTTAGACCAAGAGAGTCAAATTCAATCATCCAACACTTGGCTAGAAATCGATTTAGGTCAGTTTAAGCAAAACATCGAGCAGTTTAAGTCACACATGAGTGACCAGACTAAAATCTGTGCGGTGATGAAAGCTGACGCCTATGGCAACGGTATCGCAGGCTTAATACCAACTATCATAGAACAGCAAATTCCTTGCGTAGCGATCGCAAGTAATGCAGAAGCACAAGTCGTGCGCGACAGCGGCTTTAAAGGTCAATTAATGCGTGTTCGCTCAGCAGAGATTGGCGAAATTGAAGGTGCACTTGGTCTTAATGTTGAAGAGCTAATCGGCACGTTTGCTCAAGCAAAGGCGATCGCTGCACTCTCTAAAAAAGCAAACAAGGCAGTCAAAGTTCACCTTGCGCTTAACGACGGCGGTATGGGTCGTAACGGCATTGACATGACGACAGAAAACGGCAAAAAAGAAGCCCTTGCGATTGCTAAGCAATCTGGCGTTGAGATTGTCGGTATCATGACGCACTTCCCGAATTACAACGCAGAAGAAGTACGTGCGAAACTTGGTTCATTCAAAGAAAGCTCTGC
>NZ_JAWPOX010000770.1:0-608 GCF_033344475.1 Vibrio sp. 1288 | reverse complement strand
CACTTAAAAGCGTTGAACTTCGACAACCCACTGTTTTGGACATCCCTACCAACCGCCGCTGATGTGTGTAATGCCATGAATAAACGCGGGCTGATTTACTACTGTGGAGACGATTTTGGCGCGTTAGCGGGCGTTGATCATCAAACAGTGATGGAGCATGAACGCACACTGGTTGATAACGCCGATTGTATTCTTGCTGCAAGCGACAAGCTGGCCGCTCGATTTCCGGATAATAAAACCACAACGCTGCCACACGGGGTCGATTTCAGTCTATTTTCAACGCCTGCAGAAAATGCAAGCGACTTGCCGAACAATGGCCGTAAAATATTGGGTTTTTATGTCAGTTTGTCTGACTGGCTGGACTATCGTTTGATCGACCAAGTCGCCCAACACGCACCGGATTGGGATTTGGTTTTTATTGGACCGAATGAGTTTGCCCACAATCCATTACCACAGCGAGACAACGTTCATTACTTGGGGCCTCGCGCGCATCATTTATTGCCAAGCTATTCCCAACACTGGGACGCAAGTTGGCTACCGTTTGTCGACAACGCACAAATCAAAGCGTGTAACCCGCTCAAACTTTTGGAGTATTTGGCAACGGGCAC
>NZ_JAWPOX010000769.1:0-608 GCF_033344475.1 Vibrio sp. 1288 | reverse complement strand
TTTTCTTCTCACTCTGACACTTCTTGTCACCGTTACAACAACCCATTTTTCTATCTCTTGATTGATAACTGCCTGATTTGTGGTCATTATAACAAGGTCCGTTGCACCTTCCCAATTCGGCTATGTCATAAGCTTGAAAGAATCGTCGGTGCAAAGTAATAAAGGTTTCGCGCTGATATCAACGCGAGCCATTGTAAACGTCATCCGTAAGTTGGATTTATCTCATGCCAAACAACGTAAAAATCACGTCGAGTCATCGTGTATTAATGATCGCTCTACTCGCCGCTGCTTTTGCTTGCTATTTATTGGTCGAGCCTTACATCAATTCGATCGTAATGGCTTTCATTATCTCACTGCTTATGTTTCCTGTGCATGAGTGGTTTGAGCGTAAAATGCCAAAACACAAAAATTCGGCATCGCTGCTCACGTGCGTAGTTTTGACTTTCATTATTGTCATTCCACTACTGTTTGTGTTTGCTGCAATTGTTCAACAAGGCTCTGTTTTTTCTAAGAATACATACAAATGGGTCACCAATGGTGGCATTCAAGACATCTTCCAACATCCTTGGGTTATCAAAGGTCTATCTATTGTTAATGAGTACTTACCT
>NZ_JAWPOX010000768.1:0-608 GCF_033344475.1 Vibrio sp. 1288 | reverse complement strand
CAAAACAACAGGGAGCTTCTTTTCCGTCAGTGATTTTTGGAACCTCATATCCAGTGAAAGCGGGGTTTTAAAAAAGTCTCGATATAAAAACGAAATAGCATTCAGCGCCAATGCTTGAGTTTTGACTGCAACTTTTTCATCGATAGCGAGGTGGCTGAGAAATCGAATAACGTCGTCTTCAGATAACTTCGATGGATGAGCAAGCTGGTGGAATACAATAAAGCGCTTTATCCAGAATAGGTAACTCTCGATAGTTTTGTTGGCATAATGGCGAGTAAGCATATGCTCTTTTACACTTATCAGAAACTGACTTTTCATAACATTATAAAGCTGTTTATTTATACAGGTGTTGTAATTTATCAATACTGACCCAGTTATCATGCTTTTTGCCGTCTAATTGCGTGTTCAAACACACATATTCATACTACTTTTCTATTTGTTTCATGAAGGTAAGTGCTAGGATTTGTTTTTCTTTTGTCAGGAAAGAATGCGGTAGCGTGCGAGAAAAGCCGCTATTTGCAGTATAGAAAGCGTTAGCTTGTAGGAGAACAAATGACTGTAGATTGGCGTGATAAATACATAACAGAAAAAGGTTTTCGGTTTACAGA
>NZ_JAWPOX010000767.1:0-608 GCF_033344475.1 Vibrio sp. 1288 | reverse complement strand
AATCTGGTTCGATATAAATTGGCAGTTCCTTTCTCAATAGTGCCGAAAGGTGCACCAGTAATTTGTCCCCAACATTGTGGCCGTAGTTGTCGTTGATGTGCTTAAAATCATCCAAATCGACAAACAGGACGGCAAGCGCTGGCGCTCGCTTGGCGCTGATTTGTTCTTGAAGATCAATCAGCAGCTTTTCACGATTAGAAAGCGAAGTCAGAATGTCGTGATAGGCCATGAACTCAACACGGGTTGTGTAGGTGTTTACCTTGTTAGACATCTTGTTATAGGCAGTAATCAGCTCACCAATTTCATCTTTGCGTTGAATATCGGTAACTGGAAGTGCTTGAGTATCAAATTCCGAAAACTGTTCACTCAACTGTTTGATTGGTTTCACCAACGAGCGACCTACGGCAAACGCGAATAAGCTACCCATGAAGATAGAAATAATGCTGATTGCCAGCAGCAAAATAAACATGTTGTGTTTATCTTTAGACGTTATCGCTGCAACTTGTGCAATGTTTTGCTCTTTTTCTTCTAATAAATGGGCAAGGTTGAGCTCCAAATATACGGCTCCAAGCGTCACATCTGATTGGTGAATAGGCGCGGCAATTTCC
>NZ_JAWPOX010000076.1:0-2951 GCF_033344475.1 Vibrio sp. 1288 | reverse complement strand
CTGTGACTGAAGCATAGGAGTTCCCTCCAATCGTTGCCTACTTTAAGTATAACAACAGTTAAAGGGAACATAGCCAAAAATAAACTTAGAACCAAAATTGCCAAGCGTTGAGAATCCCTCTTTAACGCCTTGTTAGCTGTAATGCACTCTATACTTTTGATCTTCGGACAGAGTTAATTATTCTCTGGCCTGTATACAATCCAATACCGAAAATTATGAACTCGAATATTAAGCTTGTACGACCAGGGATAAGACCAAAAGCAGGCGCTAAAATTAGAGGTATAGCAAAGTACCTAGCTAATATTTTAACCCATGTAGTAGATTCTTTTGATGAATTCCAGATTCCTATATACACCAAATGGAAATAAAAAAGCCCACATAAGATCAATACTTTAATCTGTGACAATATCGAGAATCCATCCATAAGACCAGCATTATAGCTACCCTGTAACATATTTATTTTATGGAAATAAAAAACAGGTATTCCAACATAAATCATAGCACCTATAATTAAGCCAAAAATCCAGAATGTAATTTTTAATCCATATCCACCTGCTGCTAATTTTTGTTTTAAAAGTAACGGATAAATAAAACCCAACAGCAAAGCAGTTAAAATCGACATAATTTACTTCCTTATTTTTATTGATACTTCTATTTTGTTGTTGATTAAGACAGCTAACGCTTTCTATACGGCGATTTGCCGTTTTTCTGGCAGGCTACCGCCTTCTTTCTTATCAAAAGCGCTATCAATCGTAGCACTTATATGCATGAAACAAATAGAAAAACAGTATGAATATGTGTGGTGGCGCGCGCAATTAGGCGGCGCACAGCACGCTAATTTCAAAAGTGGTGATACATTAACGGAGCTGTATAAATAAACAGGTTAATTTATCATGAAAAGTCAGTTTTTACTTAGTGTAAAAGAGCACATGCTTACTCGTCATTATGCGAATAAAACTATCGAAAGTTATCTATTTTGGATAAAACGTTTTATCACTTTTCACCAGCTCGCCCACCCATCAACACTAGCAGAAGATGATGTCATTCAATTTCTGAGTTACTTAGCGGTAGAAGAAAAAGTTGCGGTAAAAACGCAAGCTTTGGCGCTGAACTCAATATCATTTTTATATCGTGATTATTTTAAAACCCCACTATCACTTGATATGAGATTTCAGAAATCCTTGACCGAAAAGAAACTTCCCGTTGTGTTAACCAGGGAGGAGATCCGAAGATTCGTTCAGCATATCGACCCGAGGTATAGACTCCATATTCAGCTACTTTACGGCTCCGGGCTTCGAGTTATGGAATGTTTACGCTTAAGAGTTCAAGACATCGATTATGATTATGGTGCAGTTCGCGTTTGGCAAGGAAAAGGAGGTAAAAATCGTACAGTCACATTAGCCAAAGAACTACATGAACCACTCAAAGCTCAAGTTAATTTAGCAAGAAACTACTACTTTAAAGATAGGCACATGCCTGGTTATGCGGGCGTATATATCTCTGAAGGTTTACGACGTAAATACCCAAAAGCGGAGCTAGATTTTAACTGGCACTTTTTGTTTCCATCAACAAAGTTAAGCGCAGATCGAGACACTGGTGAACTCAGAAGGCATCATATCAATGAAAGCGCAATACAAAGAGCGGTAAAGCGCGCGGCAAGCGACGCAAGCATTGAGAAAACTGTAACTTGCCACACACTAAGACACAGTTTTGCCACGCATTTATTGGAATCTGGCGCAGACATTAGAACTGTTCAGGAACAATTAGGGCATACTGATGTAAAAACCACGCAAATCTATACTGTGATTCATCGAGTCAACCACAAAAACAAACCTCAATTGGTGAACTTAAAATAAATCACTAAAAATCAATAAATTAAAAAACCCTTCACCATATAGAAGTACTCATTCTCAATTATTACATGATCAAAATAAACCCTAAAGATTCAAAATTTGATGCTTAATTAGCCCCACTAGTGCCCCAAATTTGCCCCATTTATCGCGACTAGCAGTAACCTTTTACCTTGTTTCGAACATCTTTATTCCACCAGCTTAGACACACCTACGCCAGTTGGACCATCCACGCGAACGTCAATGTTAGTTACCTAGCTCAGATGATGAGTCAGGTTCAACTAACTCAAAAGTATACTAAAGCCCTTTCTGGATAAAACACATAAGACAGCGGTTCATTTAATGGGCATTATATGTTGGGTTGTTCATCATAAAAAAACAGAGTAGATAATGAGTAAAGATGAAATAGTTGGGCGCTTAAGGCTTTGGAGTGGTGCTATTTACGAAACACAGAGGTTTGTCAAACTAGCACTTAGATCTGATAATGCTTTTCAAAGCAAAGAGTTAATTGACGCTAGCAAGCAACGTATAAAAAAATTGCATGAGTTTAGTAAGAGACAACCAGATTACAAAGAGGGAGTATTGCTAGATTCACATGCTGAAATGTTTGATAAAATTCACCCTGAGCCCTTTCCAAGTCGAATAGAATGCTCTCACCTTAAAGAATCTAACACTATTTCGGCAGTAATAATGTTTTGTCAAATTTATGTGTCTGGGTATCAGCATGATGGGGTAGCTTTTAATAACTCTAAAGCATTCAGAGACAAACATTTAGAAGCAATTCTAAATGAAGTGTTTCCTATAGATGAAGACCGTAAAAAGTATGATGTTTTTGCCAACACATTACTGAGAGCTCGAAACCAAATGCTTGGTCATGCTGATGCAAACTCATTTAATATTAAACATGGATCTATTGTCTCAAGCCTTAAACTCCCAAGCGCAACCATTAAGGAGCTTGACCTACATTACTGGAATGATTTTTTAGAACCACTACATCAAGCTATATTAAAGTACTCAAGCAAAGTGTAGCCCGCCGCGCGGTTTGAAAAACAAAACCGCACAAAATAAAAAACATAGTCGTTTTCAATTTGCGCGGTTTTT
>NZ_JAWPOX010000766.1:0-609 GCF_033344475.1 Vibrio sp. 1288 | reverse complement strand
GATACGCGCATTTCGTCGCGTACAAAACAGAGCATCGGTAATGTCTTCTAGCTGAACTTCTGTGTCGTTACCGGCAAATTTTTCAAAGAGTGTTTCGAACTGAACACGTAAACGAGGGCTACTCATAAAGAGGAAATACTTGTCTTGATGTCAATAAGTCAAGTTTCCTCATTTTTATGAAAAAGTGCAAATATGAAGGGGTAAATTATTGAATATCGATACCAATTTCTTGTGCGAGTTGGATAAGTTGTTCCTCATTATCCAATTTTATTGACCATTTGCATTCGGCCCCATGGGCTAACACCACATTTGCGCCACGACCAAGAAGTTGAAGTGCATCGGTTTGTGCTTGCAATGTGACCATTGCCTCACCGGTTAGTTTGATGACGATTTCACGCTGCGTCGCGATAATTTTACCTAATGAAAACTCGATAACCATGTTCTGCCTTTGGGTGTATCTCTGCTGATTGATGAACGTCGAATTAAGCCAATTTTGCTTTTTGTTGTTTCACAGCAATCGTTAGACGACTAGTACACACCAAGCGATCACGTTCGTCTGTAATTTCAATCTGCCAAACTTGAGTCGACACACCAAGGTGAATAGGTTTT
>NZ_JAWPOX010000765.1:0-609 GCF_033344475.1 Vibrio sp. 1288 | reverse complement strand
TGGCTCGCGACACTGACTTTAAGCCCTAGCACCTCCAGCATAATGCGAACAACCCTCTGATTCACTTCTGTATCTTCGACAATCAAAACCCACGGCTTATCTGGATTTTTGTTCGTTGCCTCATTCGCCTCTGTTCGAGGAAAATCGAGCACATTGAGTGGATCGGTATATGTTGGAAGACCGCTCACCACCGTTAAAGGAATGGTGAAATCGAAACAGCTTCCCAAGCCAAGTTCACTGGTTAGCTTGATGTCTCCACCCATGATGTGGACGAGTTGGGCACAAATCGCCAAACCTAACCCTGTACCACCATATTTGCGAGTTGTACTGCCATCGGCCTGTTGAAAGCGTTCAA
Organism: Vibrio sp. 1288; assembly: GCF_033344475.1. Lineage (NCBI taxonomy): Bacteria > Pseudomonadati > Pseudomonadota > Gammaproteobacteria > Vibrionales > Vibrionaceae > Vibrio > Vibrio sp. 1288. Next base: position 254 of record NZ_JAWPOX010000765.1, on the reverse strand, counting down.
ACACCGCTTGCTGGTGCTCTTTGGCAATACCTATCCCCGAGTCCACAACGCGAAAGCGAACTAGGGCGATATCGTTGTTTTGCTCGTGCAATGAGACAAGTAATTTGACATGACCACGCTCGGTGAATTTGACCGCGTTGCTAAGTAAGTTATTGAGCACCTGCTTCAGACGTCCTTCATCTCCTTGTACTTCAGCGGGCAACTTAGGGTCGATATCACTGAGCAATTGCAAATTCTTTTGCTGTGCTTTTACG
>NZ_JAWPOX010000764.1:0-610 GCF_033344475.1 Vibrio sp. 1288 | reverse complement strand
CAAAACTGCTTACTCACATCAACCAGTTCATTAAACACATGTTCTATCGAAGATTTCCTTGCCAATTTAGCCTCCTCACTTGTAGATACACTTAACGCCGCGTTAAGGGGTGAACAACGCTATACCACCCAACTTAAACCATTGTGCCATAAACACAAAAACTAAACTTTGAGCCAAAACCGCCAAGCGTTGAGAATCCCTCTTGAACGCTTTGTTATGTGCGCGCTAAACGGTAGCGCCTTACAGTGCCCTCGTTTTCACTTGTGTAGTTGCCAAGATACTCACCGCCACAGTTTTCGATAACCTTTTGGGATGCAGGATTGTCAATTGAACAAGTAACAATAATTGCGTCAGTGACAACGTGCTCTTGCACCCAAGCGAGGAGAAATGAGGCTACACCTTTACCACGAGCTGACGGTCTAGTTTCGTAGCCAACATGCCCAATGACATTTTCTACGTTGGTATTAGTACCTTTGCGAACTCGGATTGCACCTAAAATTTCGGAGTTCGATACACAGTAGTAAGTTCTGCTAGGTAAATATCCCTTTGGTAACTCGGAGATTGCCTTTGAGCGTTCGACCAAACCTGACAAATAAGCTGTAGGATCTTG
>NZ_JAWPOX010000763.1:0-610 GCF_033344475.1 Vibrio sp. 1288 | reverse complement strand
GGTTATCTTGCCGATCCAAGTGCAGATCCCATTTCTCTGCCTTACAACCTCGATGCTTGGGATGGTTACTATGTCGAGCGTGAAAAAGTCTACCAACTGGTCAAGGCAAGCAGTGGCAATTTTGTGTGTTTAGCGGGCGATACTCACAACGCGTGGGCAAGTGAGTTAAAAGATGTGTCAAACAATCCGATAGGGGTCGAGTTTGCGACGAGCTCGGTGAGCTCTCCGGGGTTAGAAGAGTATTTGGCGTTGGAACCGGTGGCGATTGCTCAAATGGAATACACCTTGCCGCATTTAGTCTCCGAGCTGCAATGGGCTGACATCAAACAACGTGGCTTTATGCGAGTGACCTTTACTGCTGATGCCGCTCAATCGACGTGGTACTTGGTGTCGACCATCAAAGACAAAAAGTATCAGGTGACGACGAAGTCGGCGTCTACGACAAATGGCACAACGTTAGACATTATCTAATCTAAACTGGCGAAAAAGTAAAAGTCCGCTCATCAAGGCGGACTTTTTTGTTGGCAATTTTCAATCAGCTTTCGGATAGCTAGTCGATCAAACCGTACTCTTTGCTGAGAATTTCGATGATTTCAGCTTTTGGATTTTC
>NZ_JAWPOX010000762.1:0-611 GCF_033344475.1 Vibrio sp. 1288 | reverse complement strand
ACTCAGGTCCCACAATGATTGGAGTACAACTCCCTACATCCCCGCCAAAACAATAAAGCAACGAAAATAATCCGTAACAACGTCCCACAAGGATAGATATCTGGAAAGCACAAGGATAGGTCCCAGGAGAGGAATCGATGCCATGCTTGCCAATGAGCGGTGGGACACGAGGAAAATTACGCACCCCAAAAGGGCAATTACAGATGCGTAAGTAACAGTACGTTTGCGCTACCTTGAGCAAAACAAACAAGGAGCCACTATGACTGTATTAAATGAACATTCCGCCGCCTATCAATGGCATCAACGAGCCCAGCAGCGACACCCCGAAAGTGAACAAGAGTGCTTTGAACTCGCGCTATCACAATCGCTAAAAGCCCTTAATGATATCGAGAACTTTGCAATGCAGGAGCCCTACTTGCTTGAGTTTTTAGCCAGTTGCTACGCTAACCAATTTTGGCGAATCCATCGAACACATAAGGAAACCTCACCTGGCCGCTACGGCTGTCGGGTTCGGATTCGCAACCATCGCTTTGAAGCGGCTTGGTATTACAACTGGTATCTCAGTACCAATCAAATGGCACAGCGACACAACAAAGAACAGCGTGTTCGTT
>NZ_JAWPOX010000761.1:0-611 GCF_033344475.1 Vibrio sp. 1288 | reverse complement strand
CATTTTCCTCAATACGACCGATAGCACCACGACGTTTTTTGAGTAATTCTTGCTTTAGCTTTTTCTTACGGGCTAAAGGCTCATTACCAAATTCATCCTCAAAAGCTTGTTTTAGCTTTCCGTCGCTACCCCATTGCGCCATACCTTCAAGATATTTAATAGGCAGTGTCGCGCCATCTGCAACCACCTCGTCGAGGCGGTAAGTATCGATGTACTCCTTACCGCCGAATGTACCCAAGGTTTCTTTATCGTCTTTAAAAAGCGGGGTGCCAGTAAAAGCTATGAACTTCGCATTAGGTAAAGAAGCACGCATAAATGCAGCAAGGAATCCATACTGGCTGCGGTGCGCTTCATCAACCATCACGAAGAAGTTGGGCTTGGTACTCAGAACACGAAAATCAACTTTCTCTTCGCTAACGAGTTCCCATTTGGCTTTTTTAGGGTTGCCATTAGCATCAGTTTGACCGTGAAGAACATTGTTCTCCTTTAAAATCCAGCATTGTTCTTGCCCAGAATCATCCTTCCTCAAAACGCGTCTGACACGACTTTTAGAGTCTGCAATGGAATCCTCATCTTCAGACTCTTTTGCGGCCTGTATCTGCTTACCATCG
>NZ_JAWPOX010000760.1:0-611 GCF_033344475.1 Vibrio sp. 1288 | reverse complement strand
ACGATCAGTACTAAGATTGCAGCGACTGCCGCTTCGCCACCAAGGTGGCTTGAGATTTCCATTGCAATCGGAGTGGTCACTGACTTACCTACTAGGCTCGCGATTAAACTGATGTCAGCTTTAAATGCAACGGCGATGAGGGTTGTGGTTGCCATTGACATAACACTTCCGAGCGTACAAGCAAACGTGATGATTCGCCAGTTGGCTTTGATTTGAGGAAGTTGCTCGTACAAAGGGTAAGCCAACGCTACAACAGCTGGTTGTAGTAAAAAGCTGATGCCTTCGTTGTCGGCGTAGTATGTCTCAAACGGTACATTGAGGTACGTTAATAAAGGAATCAGTACTGCAATACTGATCAACAAAGGGTTTGCAAGTGGGCTGTTGATCTTAATTGCGATTTGGCGAGCAATCAGGAAAACGACAATAGTGACAATTAACCACATATTAATGTTTCTCCTTTAGCAAGTAGTCCAGTAGCCAAGCAAGGCTGACCAAGACAATGAGTGAACCACCGACTGCACTAGCTATGATTGGCAATGCATTCGCAAGTAGCATATCGAAGTGCTGCATGAGTCCCACACTGATTGGGACAAAGAGTAAGATCATGTAGC
>NZ_JAWPOX010000759.1:0-611 GCF_033344475.1 Vibrio sp. 1288 | reverse complement strand
CAATTTTCATTTTGTCACTCGCGAAACTGGACGTGCTAGCGACCAATAAAGCGCAAGATGCAAACATGGAACGTAAAAGCGAACGTGTGATCATAATATGTATTCTTTGAATTGAGTTAAGTGTGCGAAGGATGAGCAGAAGATGGAGAAGAGAGAATTAGCTGTTGCCACCCCTGTTGATGGCGATGGCTTTCTTCGCTCAATGTTGGGGTTGGCGCAAAACCATGGGCATCGATTAGCCAAATGTCGGCGTGGCTTTGACGACTATCTAGAATCATTGAAGCCGCCCCTTGCTCACTCTGTCTGATGCCCAAGTAGATCCCGTCACCAATGCTCTGCCATTGATGCGAACCTTTACGCTTCCAGTTTTGATCTTGAACAAAGGGCGCAATCCACAGTGACGCCATCTCTTCCGTATCTGGCCAGGTGCCGGACTCTGCGTGTAAATCGCGCAGTTCTTCATGCGCCAGTTTTAGCTCGGCAATCAAACCGAGCTCTTCTTGGTGCAAGTCCGCGATTCGAATTTGATGAGAAAGCACTTCAGAATGGGGAGAATCAACTTGGTGCAGAGGCATCAAAACACTGGCGCAAGCAAGAATACCAGCGATGGT
>NZ_JAWPOX010000758.1:0-611 GCF_033344475.1 Vibrio sp. 1288 | reverse complement strand
GAGCTCACCATTATCGTTAGATTGAAACTGGTTTTCAGTTGATGTCGGTTTCCCTTTCACTACCTCTAGCGTGAACAAGTCGGGATCAGACAATATTGCCATCACTGGTGCGCTGACTACTTCATCGTTGTTGGTTGTGATCGCTGTGAATTGCGGGAGATCGTCACCGCACATCAACGCCATGTCATCAGATGGTGTCACCGTCAGGCCCAAGTCATCGTTACTTGGAGGCAACATGCTACACTCGGGCGGCGGAGTTGCGGTGCTCGGACAAATGGAGCTCGAGTAATCGCAACGTGATTGGCCAACACCGCAGAACTGAGAATACTTGCCAGTTACACTATGAGGGTGCAAACTTCCCGGCGTTTGTTGGATTTCGCCGCAAACCTTACTTCCAACACCTTGATTAAAGTTTAATGTCTGGAAGTACTTAATCGCAGTATCTTTCGCGTAGAACGAACCGTTCAGTGCGGCAGATGCCCCTTTGGACTCCGTCGTGCCGTAAACCGCCATATCATCAATAAGCAGAGAACTGTGCGCCACAATATCACCGACGACGAAATGTTGTTGGAAAGGGTGATTCGTCTTGAGATGCAATTGATGGCCTTTTG
>NZ_JAWPOX010000757.1:0-611 GCF_033344475.1 Vibrio sp. 1288 | reverse complement strand
ACAAAGAAGGTCAAGAAAAGCGCGATGCCAATGATCACCTGATTCGATGGTGTTTGTTGTAAGCCCATCGCCTGACGCAGAATCGACATTACCACCACAATTCGGGTGAAAGACGTCATCAAAATCACCATTGCTGGCAAGAAGCCCAGCATGGTCATTAAGGCGAGAATTTGCAACGTAACAGAATAGTCTTCACTGCCATCCGGATTGGTGGTCATGGTGAAAGCTGGAATACCAGCACCGTTGCCAACCGACATAGAGCGACTTGCTCCGGTATCGCTTTGCATGGCCTGAACCGTCACACTGCTCCCTTCTGCTAAATTCGCAGGCAACGGTGATTCCTCTGCCTCAGCAAACGAAAATGAAGAAAACAGCACGCCAACCAGTAGCACCAAAGTGCTAAAAAGCAGACGGATTGGATTACCCTTTGTCATTTTTCTTGATCAGTTGGCTGAACTGACTGGCAAAAGCATTGGTCGCCAACTCTTCCTCTTTCAATGGCTTTTCTAGCTTGGCTAAGGTTTGGATCGATTGACTGGTGATGCCCACCAAAAACTGCTCTTCTCCAACCTGAACCACGGCGATTCGCTCTTTGGTGCCGACAGGTAATT
>NZ_JAWPOX010000075.1:0-3045 GCF_033344475.1 Vibrio sp. 1288 | reverse complement strand
TCAGGTGGGTCCAAAACGCTATGGTCGCCAAGCAAATTCTTTAATCTGGAAAGCTGTTTTTTTAATTCTCGTTCTTACACATTCAATGTTCTTTCATTGAGTCCATCAAAACCCCTTGGGTGTTGTATGGTTAAGCCTCACGGGCAATTAGTACAGGTTAGCTCAACGCCTCACAACGCTTACACACCCTGCCTATCAACGTCGTAGTCTACGACAACCCTTTAGGATACTTAAAGTATCAGGGAGAACTCATCTCAAGGCTCGCTTCCCGCTTAGATGCTTTCAGCGGTTATCGATCCCGAACTTAGCTACCGGGCAATGCGTCTGGCGACACAACCCGAACACCAGAGGTTCGTCCACTCCGGTCCTCTCGTACTAGGAGCAGCCCCTTTCAATTCTCCAACGCCCACGGCAGATAGGGACCGAACTGTCTCACGACGTTCTAAACCCAGCTCGCGTACCACTTTAAATGGCGAACAGCCATACCCTTGGGACCGACTTCAGCCCCAGGATGTGATGAGCCGACATCGAGGTGCCAAACACCGCCGTCGATATGAACTCTTGGGCGGTATCAGCCTGTTATCCCCGGAGTACCTTTTATCCGTTGAGCGATGGCCCTTCCATTCAGAACCACCGGATCACTATGACCTGCTTTCGCACCTGCTCGAATTGTCATTCTCGCAGTCAAGCGGGCTTATGCCATTGCACTAACCTCACGATGTCCAACCGTGATTAGCCCACCTTCGTGCTCCTCCGTTACGCTTTGGGAGGAGACCGCCCCAGTCAAACTACCCACCAGGCACTGTCCGCAACCCCGATAAGGGGTCGACGTTAGAACATCAACACTACAAGGGTGGTATTTCAAGGACGGCTCCACGCAATCTAGCGACTGCGCTTCAAAGCCTCCCACCTATCCTACACATGTAGGGTCAATGTTCAGTGCCAAGCTGTAGTAAAGGTTCACGGGGTCTTTCCGTCTAGCCGCGGGTACACTGCATCTTCACAGCGATTTCAATTTCACTGAGTCTCGGGTGGAGACAGCGTGGCCATCATTACGCCATTCGTGCAGGTCGGAACTTACCCGACAAGGAATTTCGCTACCTTAGGACCGTTATAGTTACGGCCGCCGTTTACCGGGGCTTCGATCAAGAGCTTCGACCGAAGTCTAACCCCATCAATTAACCTTCCGGCACCGGGCAGGCGTCACACCGTATACGTCATCTTGCGATTTTGCACAGTGCTGTGTTTTTAATAAACAGTTGCAGCCACCTGGTATCTGCGACTCTCAATAGCTCCATCCGCGAGGGACTTCACCGTCGAGAGCGTACCTTCTCCCGAAGTTACGGTACCATTTTGCCTAGTTCCTTCACCCGAGTTCTCTCAAGCGCCTTGGTATTCTCTACCCGACCACCTGTGTCGGTTTGGGGTACGATTCCTTACAATCTGAAGCTTAGAGGCTTTTCCTGGAAGCATGGCATCAATGACTTCACATCCGTAGATGCTCGACGTCGTGTCTCAGCCTTAAGAGAAACCGGATTTACCTAATTTCTCAGCCTACGCACTTGAACCTGGACAACCGTCGCCAGGCCCACCTAGCCTTCTCCGTCCCCCCATCGCAATTGTAAGAAGTACGGGAATATTAACCCGTTTCCCATCGACTACGCCTTTCGGCCTCGCCTTAGGGGTCGACTTACCCTGCCCCGATTAACGTTGGACAGGAACCCTTGGTCTTCCGGCGAGGAGGTTTTTCACCCCCTTTATCGTTACTCATGTCAGCATTCGCACTTCTGATACGTCCAGCATGCGTTACCACACACCTTCAACCGCTTACAGAACGCTCCCCTACCCAATGCACTAAAGTGCATTGCCGCAGCTTCGGTTTACTACTTAGCCCCGTTACATCTTCCGCGCAGGCCGACTCGACCAGTGAGCTATTACGCTTTCTTTAAATGATGGCTGCTTCTAAGCCAACATCCTGGCTGTCTGAGCCTTCCCACATCGTTTCCCACTTAGTAGTAATTTGGGACCTTAGCTGGCGGTCTGGGTTGTTTCCCTCTCCACGACGGACGTTAGCACCCGCCGTGTGTCTCCCGGATAGTACTTACTGGTATTCGGAGTTTGCAAAGGGTTGGTAAGTCGGGATGACCCCCTAGCCTTAACAGTGCTCTACCCCCAGTAGTATTCGTCCGAGGCGCTACCTAAATAGCTTTCGGGGAGAACCAGCTATCTCCAGGTTTGATTGGCCTTTCACCCCTAGCCACAAGTCATCCGCTAATTTTTCAACATTAGTCGGTTCGGTCCTCCAGTTGATGTTACTCAACCTTCAACCTGCCCATGGCTAGATCACCTGGTTTCGGGTCTATATCCAGAGACTGAACGCCCAGTTAAGACTCGGTTTCCCTACGGCTCCCCTAGATGGTTAACCTTGCCACTGAATATAAGTCGCTGACCCATTATACAAAAGGTACGCAGTCACAGGACAAAGCCTGCTCCTACTGCTTGTACGTACACGGTTTCAGGTTCTATTTCACTCCCCTCACAGGGGTTCTTTTCGCCTTTCCCTCACGGTACTGGTTCACTATCGGTCAGTCAGTAGTATTTAGCCTTGGAGGATGGTCCCCCCATATTCAGACAGGATATCACGTGTCCCGCCCTACTCGATTTCACTGAACACACGTCGTCAACTACGGGACTATCACCCTGTATCGTCGGCCTTTCCAGACCGTTCGTCTAACGCGTGTAAAGCTTAAGGGCTAGTCCAATTTCGCTCGCCGCTACTTTCGGAATCTCGGTTGATTTCTTTTCCTCGGGGTACTTAGATGTTTCAGTTCCCCCGGTTCGCCCTGTTGAGCTATGTATTCACTCAACAGTAATACCTTATGGTATTGGGTTTCCCCATTCGGAAATCCCAGACTCAAATGGTTTTTACTACCTAATCTGGGCTTATCGCAAGTTAATACGTCCTTCATCGCCTCTGACTGCCAAGGCATCCACCGTGTACGCTTAGTCACTTAACCATACAACCCGAAGGAGTTTCGAGTTGAT
>NZ_JAWPOX010000756.1:0-611 GCF_033344475.1 Vibrio sp. 1288 | reverse complement strand
ACAATATGAGTTTGAGTGCGAATATTGGAGGTAAACGCTACAAAATACCATTGACGCAATAATGATAATAATGAACAGACGCAATGAAATGTATGTCTTGCTTTGGCTTGGATTACTAAGTATGGCGTGGAGCAATATTGGCCTTTGTGCGAACTCACCCAACAGTTTTTCTGAGTTACCGAGTCCTGAAAACTTTTCTTTTGATAAGTTTAACAATATTAGCTTGAAACTAGAATTGGTGATCAATCAAAGAGCGACGGGGCATATTACCGAAGTCGAGCGCATTGGCGAACAGTACTTTCTCCAGCGGCAAGATCTAATAGCGGTTGGCGTTACGGCCAAATCGTTGCCAGGAACGGAAGACAGGATTGACGTTTCTTCCATTGCTGGGGTTAACGTGCGTTATTTGCAATCGTCATTGCAACTGGCGATCGACGTTCCGCCGAACTGGTTGCCGATGCAGAGTTTATCTGCACACGACATGGGGCGATTTTCTCCAGCTAAGTTTGGTCGTGGGGGACTGTTTAACTACAACGTTTTTGGTGTGTATGAAAACGAAAGCCAACAAAAGGAGGTTTCTATCGATCATGAAATCAGAGCCTTTTCTGAGT
>NZ_JAWPOX010000755.1:0-612 GCF_033344475.1 Vibrio sp. 1288 | reverse complement strand
GAGGGCATCATTATCGAGACCGACCAATATGGTCGATACCATGTTCCAGATCAGTGGGTGTTGAATAAGAAAGGGAAGCAGTTCTTGGTCAAAGTCGACACAGACTCACTACCAACGGGTATGAAAGTGATCAGTGAAAACCCGAAAGTACAACGAATCACACCAAACAAACTGACGAAATTTAACTTCAGTATTCAAAGCAGTGGGGATGATTAACCGTTCGTAACTTACACGTTGGCTGGGCTTGTTCTCAGCCATTGACTGCCACGGTTAAGCAAGAAAATTATGATTAGATTTAGACAATCAAAACTGACGATATGTATCGCGGCGGCGTTGCCGATCCTATCGTACGCAAAAGACACCAGCCAGTTAGAAAAGCTGGGCAGTGACTCACTGGGTATTGAAGTTAACACGCATGAACAAACCGACAATTCTCGTATTTATCTGGAACAAGGTGCGATTTGGGTTAGCCGTGACATCATGCGCTTTGACCCAGTGTTGGATCTGAGCATCAGCAGCAATGTGGAAGTCAGAAACGGCAAACCTCTGCAAGAGATGAGTTTTGCTATCACCACCAACTTCAGCTACTACGTGGATCATTACCAATTAGAA
>NZ_JAWPOX010000754.1:0-612 GCF_033344475.1 Vibrio sp. 1288 | reverse complement strand
TTTACAAACTTGGACGCACCATCCATTGAGCCGTAGAAATCTGCCTCTTTGGTCACTTCAAAACGACGCACGCGCGCTTGCTCTTGGTCGATAAGACCTGCGTTTAAGTCCGCATCAATCGCCATCTGTTTACCAGGCAACGCATCAAGGGTGAAACGAGCGCTCACCTCAGAAATACGCCCCGCACCTTTGGTCACAACCATAAAGTTAATGATCATCAAGATGAGGAAGACGACTAAACCGACTGCGTAGTTACCGCCAATTACAACGTTACCAAACGCCTCGATAACGTTACCTGCTGCATTGCCCCCTTCATGACCATGAAGTAACACGACACGGGTAGACGCAACGTTCAGCGCCAAACGCAACAACGTTGCGATCAGCAGTACCGTCGGGAACGCGGCGAAATCTAACGGGCGGCGTGTATATACCGTCACCAACAACACCACCATGGCTAAGGCGATGTTAAAGGTGAAGAACATATCCAGTAGGAACGCGGGTATCGGTAATACCACCATCGCAAGGGTGGCCAAAACCATGACAGGCGCGCCAATAGCTGGCATCTCACGCTGACGAATTCGTGGCAATTTATCTGCAAACGGCAGGCTTAAC
>NZ_JAWPOX010000753.1:0-612 GCF_033344475.1 Vibrio sp. 1288 | reverse complement strand
CAACGCAGGTCCTCCTTGGGTAAACATGCCAATCATGGAAGCGTGTTACCGAGCAAAAGTTTCATACCTAGATACATCAGTCGCGGTTGACCTATGTTCAGAAGGTCAACAAGTCCCTGAAGCTTACGATTGGCAATGGGGCTACCGTGAGAAGTTCGAAGAAGCGGGCATCACTGGCATCTTAGGCGCTGGTTTCGATCCAGGCGTAGTTTCTGTGTTTGCAGCATACGCAGTAAAACACCTGTTCGACGAGATCGACACAATCGACGTGATGGATGTAAACGCGGGTGATCACGGTAAGAAGTTTGCAACGAACTTTGACCCAGAAACCAATATGCTAGAGATCCAAGGTGACTCTTTCTACTGGGAAAATGGCGAGTGGAAGCAAGTACCTTGTCACTCACGTATGCTTGAGTTCGAATTCCCGAACTGTGGCTCGCACAAAGTGTATTCAATGGCGCACGACGAAGTGCGTTCAATGAAAGAGTTCATCCCTGCGAAACGTATTGAGTTCTGGATGGGCTTTGGTGATCGTTACCTTAACTACTTCAACGTAATGTGCGACATCGGCTTACTAAGTCCAGATCCGCTAACGCTGCACGATGGCACAGT
>NZ_JAWPOX010000752.1:0-613 GCF_033344475.1 Vibrio sp. 1288 | reverse complement strand
TTATTTTAAGGTAAGGTAGGCCTTACTGATTTTTAGTGTATTCAAACATTAAGGTTGAATCACATCTTGAGTTTGAACCGTAACTTCCACTTCTGCAGCTCGAATACTACCGTCATCATCCAGCACTTCTATAACAATACCATCATCTGCACCAGAGGCGCTGAAGGTATCGAAAATACCAAGTGCATTGAAGAGTTGAACACGAACGAAACAAGCATAGGTCTCGCCAGCTGGAATAGTTTGTCCAACATTACAGTAACCATCAAGCAATTGTTGGAATGCAGAGTCAAGCACACCTTCAATGCTCGTACCAGAGTCATCGAAGATTCTGAATAGAGTACCTACATCAACATCACCAGGGGTGGTTGCATCAGGAATACTCACACCGCGAATCGACATTTTGTTCAAAGTAATGTCTTCAAAAGTACTGCTGTTGGTTACTTTGACAAATACGTTGGCATGGAAACCGAAGTTAGCTTCAAATTGCGGAAGCACATTATCAAAGTTCACTTGAGCAGTATCTTCGTTCGATTTGGTCTCAGGTTCACTTGCATCATTTGGATCGCGTTTAGCTGTGACGAATGCAGTATTTAGCAAGAATGTGTCGTCGTAA
>NZ_JAWPOX010000751.1:0-613 GCF_033344475.1 Vibrio sp. 1288 | reverse complement strand
TGCTCCAACAGTGCTAACCCTCCGCCAAGCCACGAACCAAATTTGTGTATACCGCTAGAGAAGTTCCGCGCTTGATAGAGCTCTTCATATAGCCATGACTGTTTGAAATGGCTTTGGTAGTCGGCAATAACCGATTGATTTAAAATCGCTTCAACGACTGCTTCCGCCGCAATCATGCCTGATTTCATGGCAGTGTGCGTACCTTTGATTTTGGATCCATTGAGTGTTCCAGCATCGCAGCCAATCAACAAGCCACCCGCGAATTGTTGTGTAGGAAGGGAGTGAAAACCACCTTTGGTAATGGCTCTCGCACCATAGCTGATGCGTTTACCATTTTTTAGGTACTGTTCAATCATCGGGTGATGTTTAAAACGTTGAAATTCGTCAAACGGACTCAAATGAGGATTCTTGTAATTGAGGTCAACAATCAAACCGACAGCAACTTGGTTGCCCTCAAGATGATAAAGATAACTGCCACCACTCGCTTCGTTTGCCAACGGCCAACCTAATCCATGAACAACCAATCCTTGCTGATGTTGCTCTGCAGGTATTTCCCACAGCTCTTTAAAGCCAATCGCATAGTGCTGTGGCGTTTTATCTTCAGCGAGATTAA
>NZ_JAWPOX010000750.1:0-613 GCF_033344475.1 Vibrio sp. 1288 | reverse complement strand
AACAAGCTGTGGCGTTGGTATTTGTCGTACGCAGGGTTGCTCTCAGCACCATCTTTACGGGTAATGGTGTTTTCGGCAATGTGCTGCTCTGGCGTGAAGATCACTTTCGCCGCTTCTTTTGGCGTGACCACTTTCGCGCGGTACAAGATAGCAACCATGATCGCATCACTTCCGAAGTACTCTTCTTGGTACTTGTCTTTATCTGCGATTTCAACGTAAGTGTAATGATCGTCTGCGTCATCGATTTCCGCATTCAATGCATCCACCAAGTTTTGCACAGCACTGCCATCACCGAAGCCGTTATTTTCCACTTCCATCAAACCAATGATGTCAGCATCCATCTTATTCATCGCAGACACGATCTTCGCTTGTTGGATCAAGAACTCATCGTGATTCGTCGCGCCACGGTTTTGGCCTGTCGGGTTGTTGTTTCCGCTGTCTGCAACCGAAGTGAAGTAGTTAAGCACGTTAAAGCTTGCAACGCGTAAATCCGACTCTGCGATAGCTGGCGCCGCTTTACGTTCGACATCAAAGCCATCACCCGCTGCCACAAAGTTAGTGTTATTTACATCGTTCGTCGCGATCAGACGGTGTTCGTTGTAGCGGTAATTCA
>NZ_JAWPOX010000749.1:0-614 GCF_033344475.1 Vibrio sp. 1288 | reverse complement strand
GACTTGCGGTGGCTTTTTCTATTCTATAGTTTCAACACTGAAACTGGCTGAATCGCCGATATTAGTGAAGCTTAAGGTTTGGACGCAATACACGGTTAATGCGGCCAACCAGCATCATCAAGCCTGTTTTGAACACGCCGTGAAGTGCCATCAAGTGCATGCGGTATAGTGAGATATAAACAACACGTGCAATACGGCCTTCAACCATCATCGAACCTTTGGTTAAGTTGCCCATCAAGCTACCTACTGTAGAGAAGCGGCTTAGAGACACTAAAGAACCATGGTCTTTGTACACATAGTTTTTCAACTCACGACCATTTAGCTTCGCCACAATGTTGCTGAACGCTTGGCTAGCCATTTGGTGCGCAGCTTGCGCACGAGGTGGCACAAATGAGCCGTCTGGTTGTGTGCATTGCGCCAAGTCGCCGATAACAAAAATATCGTCATCACGCGTTGTTTGCAGTGTACCTTTCACAACCAATTGGTTAATACGGTTTGTTTCTAGACCTGCAATGTCTTTGATGAAATCAGGTGCTTTGATACCCGCAGCCCAAACCATGATTTGCGCAGGAATCTTTTCGCCATCTTTGGTAGTTAGGCCGTCTTTCTCCGCC
>NZ_JAWPOX010000748.1:0-614 GCF_033344475.1 Vibrio sp. 1288 | reverse complement strand
ATGTTGGTCAGCTGACGGGTATCCTACCGAACAGCCAACAGTCTATCGTCTCATTGAACCAACACGTCGATAAAATTGGCGGTGCGGTGAACATCATTCAAGACATTGCTGAACAAACGAACTTACTTGCACTTAACGCGGCTATCGAAGCGGCTCGTGCGGGTGAGCAAGGACGTGGATTTGCCGTGGTTGCAGATGAAGTTCGCGCTCTTGCGAGCCGTACACATCAATCCACGGAAGAGATCACGCGAGTGGTGATGGACATCCAAGCGCAGATGTCGATGGTGGTTTCCGATATTGATCAATGTAACGAACAAGGTCAGCAAACCCTGAGTGCATCTGAACAATTAGACGCAAGCCTCCAGCAAATCATCACGGACATGCACGCGATTCAAGGCAACTCAGAGCGCATTGCTTCTGCGATTGAAGAGCAAGGCATTGTGATGAACCAAGTTAGCGACTCAATCACTGAGCTGAACGTTATCTCTGAAAACAACATGCACTCCGCGCAAGAATGTTTGCATGAAGTGAACTCAGTGTCGGCTCAAGCACACGATATGGATGAAGCGGTAGCCGAGTTTAAGACTCGCTTAAAGTAATCTACTAGTAGATTC
>NZ_JAWPOX010000747.1:0-615 GCF_033344475.1 Vibrio sp. 1288 | reverse complement strand
CGCAAGCGCTATATCTCGATAATTTGGGTTATCTCGCATCTCGACGGCAGCATAAAAACAATCCATATCGACATGAATAATCTTTCTGATTCGCTCTGACATACCCGACAAAATACTGGTTAAAAATACAGTATAATTCAATTAACGAAGCAAGAAAATGAAAGATTAAAAACACCGCTCAAAGAACATATTGCCAAGTTTCTAAAGGGTTGAATTATCTTTTTTTATCGCGGTTCAATCACGCAACATTACATCGAGCTGATCCACAAGCTCAGCCCAATCAGCATCTTCTTCAATCGCTTGTTTTAAAAATGCGGCCTGAGAATGTGTCCAGAAACTCGCTTCGTGTAAAGGTGCTGATTCACGTTTATGTCGATGCGTATTGACGAAATCTTTAATTTCTTTGGAAGAGCTCCCTAACCCGAGCTGATTGAAAAGATCAGCCATGCCATGTTGATGTAATTCCATTGTGTCCTCCGACTCGAATGAACCTTTATTTGAGTATATACCTCACCCAATTATGCGCCCGTGAAAGTACTAATATTTCACTCTCTATGTAGAAAGCACGGCGCTTTGATACATGCAAAAAATAACCCAGCCGAAGCTGGGTTATAG
>NZ_JAWPOX010000074.1:0-4111 GCF_033344475.1 Vibrio sp. 1288 | reverse complement strand
GCCCTGGCGGCGCAATACAAAGGCCGCCGTTGGGTCCATATTGGTTTGGTGCTGCCTGACCGCCGCATCATCCACGCCTTCGACGACATTAACAAAACCACCACCCATCGCCGTCGTGCGTTCGAAATGCTCGCGCCGGTGACCAAGTATTACCAATGGAAAGACCCAGATGGCCAAACTGATTGTTTATCCTGACGCGGCCGATGTGACCGTTCGAGAAGAAAACCCTATCCATGAACCCACATTCAAAGCCTATCTTGACCGTCATGTCCCTGGTTGGGATAAAGGGCCGACGGGGCATAAGTTAAAAACGCCTCGCTTTGTGGCTACGATTAATGGTCAGGCATTTAACCCGAAAGACTGGGGCGACAGGGTGTTGATGGACAGTGACACCATTGACGTTGTTATCCCACCTAAAGGAATTGATCCGGTCTCATGGGCGTTTATCGCCGTCGCGGCGCTTACCGCGGCGTATTCCGTTTACACCATGAACAACATGAACCAGATGGGCTCTAACTCCAGCACGGTACCCACCGGCAAAAACATCTATGACATTAACGTCCAGGTGAATAAGGCAGAACTAATGGGTGTCCGACCGGAGTGGTTTGGCCGTCATCAGTCCGTGCCGAGTTACCTTTGCAGCCCGTATAAGTATTACAACGAGAATAATGAGCAGGTTCTCGCTCTAATGCTGCATGTGGGCGAAGGGCATTACCAGATATCCTCAACCGGATTGACCATTGCGGGCACGCCCATCAGCCGCCTGAGTGACGATGCGAACTGGCAATTGTTTGGCCCTGGTGAGGATGTCACCACGCATGAGGCCCATAAGAACATCTACACCGCGGAAGAGGTCGGCGGGACGGACAGCGCCAGCGGTCTGGACTTTATCGGCCCTAGCACCTCGGTAAACGTGAGTGTTGAAGATGACAAGTCCGTCATTTTGAGTGAAAACACCGTACTGGTTCAGGATCGCTTTTCTCGTACCAGTTATTACGGCGACGGCGACCGAGAAACCACCTACTACTGGAAAAATAAAAACCTGAAATGGGACGATGGCACCACGTTTACCATTACGGGCATTTCATCCACGTCAGTGCTGATTGATGACATTGTCGAGATTGTCGATAGCGGTAACGATGGCACGACCGGTGAACCCCTGCCGGATAAGATTATCGGTAAAGGGTTTAGCGTCCTTAGCGTCAATCAGGAAGTTCAGCTATCTGGCGCAGGTTCGAATGATTCCACCTATTTGGCGGTGCCTCTGTCAGACACGGAGCTGACTTTTAAAGACCTGGAAGGTAATGACGTTACTGACCTAACGCCAGCGCCAAGTGTAACGGTTAAGATCACGACAACCAGCACAGATGATGGTCTTTACCAGGTCGTTTCTACCGACGCTAATTATCAGATGACGGTGATCCGCGTCGGGGATGAAGGTTGGGCCGGCTTTGCTGGCGGAACGTATACCAGCGGGATCTCATTGGATGTAACCAGTGACACGTTGCCCGATTATCAGCTGGGTCCTTATGTAGGGTGTCCAGAGGGTTATACCACCGATTATATTGAAATCGATATGCTGCGCAGTTCTGGGTGGGGGCGATACGACAGCAAAGGCCGGTTGCAAAACCACACGGTGGACTGGGAGATCTGGGTCCGTGATGCCGATATCGGGGAGCTCGATGACTGGCAAGTGTTCCCAGTAACCTATACAGAAAAGAGTTTTGACCAGGTTGGTCAAACGCACCCGATCACGCTACCAAGCGCGATACGCCCCGAGGTGATGTTGGTCAGGAAAACCAAATCGTATGATGACTCAAAGTACCTGGATAAACTTCAGTGGATGCGTTTAAAGAGCAAGCTGCCCACGGCAAGCAGCTACGAGACCAGCACCACGCTGGCCATCTCGATTCGTTCTGATTCCAACCTTTCCTCATCGGCCACCAACAAGTTCAAGGTATTGCAAACCCGAAAACTGCCGGTACCCGATGGGGCGGGCGGCTGGACCGAAGAGCTTTACGCCACCCGAGACATTGCCCCTGCAGTACGCTATATCGTGCATCAGTCTGGCGGATCGGATGATGACATCGATATGGATGAACTGCTGTGGATGCATGAAAACGTGTGGTCGCCAAACGAGGAATATTTCGACGGCGGCTTTGTCGATGACGGGACCGTTTACTCTGCACTGAAAACCGCTTTGCAGGCAGGCATGGCCGAGTTTTGTTTCGATATTGGCAAGATCCTGCCAAAGAGGCTATTTGAGAAAACCGACGCAGGTCATGTCTACACACCGGATATCATGAAAGGAGACGGGTTAACCATCACCACCACATTGTATGATCCCGACCAGAATGAGGGGTTAACGGTGTATTACATGGACCCGACAGACTGGACAACCAGCAGCGTTAAGTGTTGGCTAGGCGATAAGAACGCGATCACCAAATGGGGAGAGCTGGAGCTAACCAAAGGCGTGACGTCAAGAACGCGCGCCTGGCGCATTGGCATGCGCATGCTGCGCCGTACTCAGGGTGAAAAAATCAATTACTCGTTCAGTACGGAAATGGACGCGCTCAATAGCACCTATTTGGACTATGCCGAGCTGTGTGATGACCTGCCAAACTTTGGCCAGTTCGGGGAAATGGTCGACTGGCAGGTGGTTCCCAAGGGCAACGATGAGTTTGTTACAAAAATCACCGTGGATCGGGACTTAGAGTGGACGGTGGGTGAATCTCACTATATGACCATTCGACGTCATGACGGCACAGGCAATGGCCCGTTTGTCGCGACAAAAGTGAGTGACAGGGTGGTGATGCTTGATGGCCTGCTGGACTTTATCCCGAACCTAACCGGACAGATTGAGCCGCCGCTTTGGTTATTTGGGGATGCGACCCGCTATTCTGAACCCGCCGTGATCACATCGATAACGCCCAGCGTCAAAAATGACACCACGACCTGCAGTGTTAAAGCCAGCAATTACGTATCGGATATGTTTAAAGACGATAATAACCTCCCGCCCGCAGAAGGGGTTACATGGTGGGAGTAAGTCTTTTAAATTTGTGTCCATGGGCACAAAGCCATTAGGTAGCAACAATACGAAATAAGGGCCACTGAATTGTGCAGTGGCCCTTATTTTAATCATTAGTAACAGTGTAAACCATCGACTCTGGGGTAACTGAGCTTACTGATAATTGATAATTTCTAAATCGAATCGTTTTTGTATCCATTGGATAAATTAACTCTTGAGTGAACGCGGATCTTGCATGGTTGTCAAATGTGTACTCTCGATAAAGGACGTTGATACCACTGGAACTGAGTCCAGTAAAAATCAATTCATGGTTTATATACCCTGAATCTGACAATGGTGTTCGCGTTTCATGCTTCTCAAATAGGGCATCATTTGGTTCTATCGTATATTGTGAACCGCTACCTACCGGAGAAGTCCAATAGCTACCGGAAACTACTGTGTTGTCCCAATTTCCAGAGTTATCGATACCAAACATAAGGTGACTACCAGGGATCGTGACTATATCGTTTCCTTTTTCATTAGTCCCTACGATCTCGTAGACGTCACCTTGTTTCCCTGAAAGTCGCATTGCGACACTCGCTAAGCCACCGGATAAAAGAAAATCTTGTTTGGCTTGGTAAGAGTTAGGCTGAATTAAAGTTTTATAAGCCTTTCTAGTTAATAACTCTTCACCTACATAGGCTTTTGTTTGCACGCCAATTTCGTAGCTTCTCGTGTCTATATTTTCCACTCTTGAAGGAGCTGTTTTTGTAAAGTTTGCCGTAGAGGTACAGCCAGTTAACGCTGATGTCGCTAGCGTTAAGGCAAAAAGCCATTTCATATCGAATAGTCCAACTTAATTTTATATAGGCTTTACAAACTATTAGGTTCATTAAGCATTGTCACTAAACCGCACTATGTTTTGTGACTGCAATTGCATAGCGAACAGGTTTGGAATGTGGCTTAGCAGTAGGATGGTGTTGCAGAGATAATTTGAAGACGTTTAAACAGTTAGTATGTTCAAAGCAAAAACCGCGCAAATTGAAAACGACTATGTTTTTTATTTTGTGCGGTTTTGTTTTTCAAACCGCGCGGCGGGCTACA
>NZ_JAWPOX010000746.1:0-615 GCF_033344475.1 Vibrio sp. 1288 | reverse complement strand
CTAAACACCGACTCCGAGCAAGAAGGCGAAGTGTACATGGGCTGCGCTGGTGGTATCGATGGTGCGATGACTTTTGACATCAAACGCGACGCGATCCCTACTGGCTTTGTGACTCGTCAGCTAACCTTGAAGGGTTTAAAAGGCGGTCACTCTGGTTGTGATATCCACACTGGTCGTGGTAATGCCAACAAACTGCTTGGCCGATTCCTAGCGGGCCATGCACAAGAGTTGGATCTTCGCTTGGTTGAATTCCGTGGTGGTAGTTTGCGTAATGCTATTCCTCGCGAAGCTTTCGTAACAGTTGCTGTTCCTGCTGAAAACCAAGAGAAACTTGCAGAGCTTTTCAACTACTACACTGAGCTATTAAAAGCAGAGCTTGGCAAAGTAGAAACGGGTATTGTGACGTTCAATGAAGAGATCGTAACCGAATCACAAGCTTTCACCGCGGCGGACCAACAACGCTTTATTGCTGCTCTCAACGCATGTCCAAATGGCGTGATGCGCATGAGCGACGAAATTGAAGGTGTGGTTGAAACGTCACTGAACGTTGGCGTTATCACAACAGAAGAGGACAAAGTAACCGTACTTTGCCTAATTCGCTCTTTGATTGATTCT
>NZ_JAWPOX010000745.1:0-615 GCF_033344475.1 Vibrio sp. 1288 | reverse complement strand
TGCTTCTTTACTGCGGTCACCTTTGAAGATCGAAGCAAACAATGCTCGGAATAAAGTGATCACTTCGTGGCGGAAATAAATCACAACCGCCATCAATGTACCGACGTGTACTGCCACATCAAACGCTAGACCTTGGTCGGCCCAGCCGAAAATGGCAGAGGGTAGGATCAAGTGCGCAGAGCTGGAAATGGGCAAAAACTCTGTCAGACCCTGAATCAGAGCCAAAATAAAGGCTTCAAAATAACTCATGTAAACAACTCAAATTTAAAGTGAAAAAGAAACTGGTTTGAGTGAATCAACGGGCTGCATAGCATGCCAAATGTCGGCTACAGTGCGTCCATCGCCGGGGATCACTAAATGAGGTTCGAGATCATACAAGGGCTTTGTGACAAAAGGATATTTGTAGATATCACTGCGAGGTAGCTCCGGTTTTTGTGTCGAGATGCACTCACCGAAGAGCACTATATCGAGATCCAGTGTTCGATCCTGATACTTTTGCGCATTTTCCTCACGCCCCCACTTATATTCAATCTCACGTAAGTGGTGACTCAACTCTTCGAGTGACAACTTTGTGCGCATCACAATCACAAAGTTGTAGAAGTTTTGGCTACTAAA
>NZ_JAWPOX010000744.1:0-615 GCF_033344475.1 Vibrio sp. 1288 | reverse complement strand
TTTTCAGCCCTAAACCACCTACTTCAGTAGGTGGTTATCATCCGTTTCGGCTTTGCCTGTAAAACTACTCATGCTAAATGCGTCTTTGATTTTTCCAGAAGTCAAAGAGGACAAATAACATGAGTAGATACAATCAAGCTTCCCACGTATTTTGGCGTTGTCAATACCATATAGTGTGGACGCCAAAGTATCGATTTAGGATCTTGAAGAACAATATAGGTAAAGAAGTTTATCGATGTATTTATGTTTACTGTAATCAACTTGGATGTGAAGTCGTAGAGCTAAACGTACAAGTTGACCACGTCCATTTAGTTGTAAAGGTCCCACCAAAGCTTTCGATATCCAAGTTGATGGGGGTATTGAAAGGCAAAATAGCCTTAAAGCTATTTAGCAAGTTTCCTCACCTTAGGAAGAACAGGCTTTGGGGTAATCACTTTTGGCAAAGAGGCTATTTTGTCGATAGTGTTGGAATCAATGAAGAAATAATACGCCGATATGTAAGACATCAAGAGAAGCAAGAGCGAGTAGAGCAGCAGCAATTGGCGCTGGACTAAACAAAGGCCCCCTTTTAGGGGGCTCACACAAAGCCACCTTCTTTAGAAGGTGGTAATTTAC
>NZ_JAWPOX010000743.1:0-616 GCF_033344475.1 Vibrio sp. 1288 | reverse complement strand
TTTTTTCGCTTTCACGGCACGATCCATGAAGTCGAGTGCCGCATCTAACGTCTCTTCGTCCACAGTTTCCATACGCTTACGAGTCAGAGGCCCTGTATCTTCAATTTTGCCGTCAGCGTACGATCGAATCACACCGCGTGGGCCAAACTTCTTACGGAACTCAGGATCTTTAGGGTAATCGACGTTCTCCGGTTCTTCCTCGGCGTTCAGGTGGTAAAGGTTGCCAAAAAATTCATCGAAGCCGTGGTTAGTAGGAAGATGTTCGTCTTTGTCCCCTAAGTGGTTTTTACCAAACTGACCAGTCATGTAACCCATTGGTTTAAGCATTTCCGCAATAGTTGCGTCTTCCGCTTTCAAACCTAGGTCAGCACCAGGAAGCCCGACTTTACTTAGACCCGTTCTGAGCACAGTCTGGCCGGTAATAAAGGTGGAGCGACCCGCAGTACAAGATTGTTCACCGTAATAATCCGTGAACATCATGCCCTCTTTCGCGATGCTGTCTATGTTTGGTGTTTTGTATCCCATCAAGCCGAAGGTGTAAGCACTGAGATTGGACTGGCCAATATCATCACCCCAAATGACGAGAATGTTAGGTTTCTCTGCCGCGATACTGCTA
>NZ_JAWPOX010000742.1:0-616 GCF_033344475.1 Vibrio sp. 1288 | reverse complement strand
TAATGCGATTGTCAGCCTAATTGCTTTGGTGTGCTGTTACGATATTTCCGCAAAGCTGTGGAATGTCAAAACTGCGCGAAATGTGGGCTTTCTACTATTGCTTGCTCCACAATTTATTATTCAAGCAAAAGCGGCGCAAATTGATGCGATGGTAGCCGCGTGGATCACCATCTCCATGTATGGGCTGTTGCGACACTTCTATATTAAGACCAACTGGGTTTGGTATTGCTTGGCTTGGGTATTTATGGGGCTTGGCATTATTACAAAAGGTGTTGGATTTCTTCCCGCGTTGTTTTTGATACCCGTTTTGTTTTTGCATTTTTCTGGCAGACACCATTTTGAAGATGCGGTTTCATGGAAGCTATTACTGGGCCCAGTGTTCATGCTTTTGACCATTGCATGTTGGTTTGTGCCTATGGTTTCGATTGTAGAGATCAGTCATAACCCTGATTTTGCTGCTTACAGAGACAACATCTTGTTTAAACAAACGGGTGAGCGTTATGCGAACTCTTGGGGACACATTCAGCCATGGTATTACTTTATTGTCAGCGTGATTCCCGTTATGTGGTTTCCACTGTACTTGGTGTTCTTCAATAAGAAGTGTTGGCAGCAATTA
>NZ_JAWPOX010000741.1:0-616 GCF_033344475.1 Vibrio sp. 1288 | reverse complement strand
CCAAGCGGTGTGCTGTTGTTTGTTCAGTTAAGCCCTCAGTTTGAATTCATATAGATATGACACAGGAAGTTTGGTCACTAAGCTTCCTGTGTTATTTTTGGTTTTTAGAAAAACGCTCAGGAAGCACTGTGAACGATGTAAATCTTAGATATTTAGATTTTCTGCTCAAACATTTTGAACCGCATAAGCATCATTTAGTGACGCTTAGCGAACTCGAATCTGTGATTTGCACGTCCAGACGTAACGTTTCCATTGTGATGAAAAAGCTGGCGGCTTACGGTTGGGTGGATTGGCAACCGGCGATTGGGCGAAGCAACCCAAGCCGCTTGAGTATCACCATTACTTTGCAACAAGCGATGACCGAGTTTTTGGTGGAAGAGCTTGCTAGGGGCAGAATGAATTCGATAACAAAGCTTATCGATTGGTTCGGCCAAACGGCGGTTCGTTCGCTTACGATTGCATCGGAAAAAGTGAACGAGCTGAATGAGTCTAAAAACGCCATTCTCATTTCTTCTTATCCGTGGGTTTCAAATATCGATCCCGCAGAGACTTTCCGTCATACCGAATTACACGTAGTCAAAAGTGTTTATGATGGGCTGCTAACACAAAACTCCAA
>NZ_JAWPOX010000740.1:0-616 GCF_033344475.1 Vibrio sp. 1288 | reverse complement strand
GCTTACCATTACTTCCGTGGTTCTATGCCAGCAGGCCGTATCAACATCGGTGTTCCTTATTACACCCGTGGTTGGCAAGGCGTAACTGGTGGTGACAATGGTCTTTGGGGCCGAGCAGCGCTACCTAACCAAGCTGAGTGTCAACCAGGCACAGGTGAAGGTGAGAAGAACAACTGTGGTAACGGTGCTATCGGCATCGACAACATGTGGCACGATTTAGATCCACAAGGTCGTGAAATGGGTGCAGGCTCGAACCCAATGTGGCACGCGAAGAACCTAGAGAAAGGCATTTGGGGTTCTTACGCTCAAGCTTACGGTCTAGATCCAGTGAACGATCCTTCTGACAAATTGGTTGGTACGTACACTCGTAATTACGACAGTGTTGCTGTAGCACCTTGGTTGTGGAACGCAGAGAAGGGCGTATGCCTATCTACAGAAGATAAAGCTTCTATCGAAGTGAAAGCGGACTACGTTATCGATAAAGAAATCGGCGGTATCATGTTCTGGGAACTAGCCGGTGACTACAACTGTTACGTACTAGATGCAAATGGCAACCGTACTGCTATCGATGCAACTGAGCAAGCGTGTGCTGCGGGTAATGGTGAATACCACATGG
>NZ_JAWPOX010000739.1:0-616 GCF_033344475.1 Vibrio sp. 1288 | reverse complement strand
TGGAGTCTTCTCCGGTGATTTGCTCGATAATGGTTTCTCGTTGGAGTTCGGTTTTGTCTTTCCATTGGATGATTTCATCCATCGTTCGGTGACAGCCAGAACAAATTCCAGCGTTATTTTTACAGGCTGCTCTACACGGTGACTTCATTGCATTCTCGTTCTAATTTTTAATGTCGCGTACTCTAGCACAAAGCAACTCAAAGCCGTCAAAATAAACCGCCCTAACGATCGTTGAGCTTCTTGCCTTATTTGGTCCTTTAACTGGTGAGGGAGCACCGCTGGTGGTACTCTTGCGTGAGATGTCTTAACCGCGCTTCATTTATGTTAGAAAAAGAAAACCTGATTAAACTGGCAAGAATGCAAATGCCATTTGGCAAATATGCAGGCAGAGTACTTATTGATTTACCTGAGGAATATTTGCTGTGGTTTGATAAAAAGGGCTGGCCGAGCGGCGAGTTAGGTGACCTATTAAAGCTGTGTTTAGCGTTAAAAATTGAAGGGCTAGACAGCGTCGTGAAACCTTTGAAAAGGATGTAACCTGCCTCTGTAACCCTATTTCCCACGATACAGTGTGTTTTACTTCTAAAGAGTCAGACTGCCTGACTCTTTTTTCTTT
>NZ_JAWPOX010000738.1:0-616 GCF_033344475.1 Vibrio sp. 1288 | reverse complement strand
ATTTCGCTCGGAGACTCTCACAAAGGCTTTCGAGTGATGGGGACCAATCATAGTTACTTTGAGCATTATAAGTACGGAAGTAAGCAACCACTTACTTTCTCGAAAGGGAAAGAGTTCAATGGATTATTTGAAACCGTACTCGGATCGGACGTCGCCAAACAATTGGGTTACCAGATAGGCAGTGAAATCATCATTGCCCATGGTATCAGTGATGTTGGCTTCAGCCGTCACGATAAACTGCCATTCAAAGTTGTTGGTATTTTAGCTCCAACTGGCACACCAGTAGATAAGACTGTTCACGTCTCGTTAGAGGCGATCGAAGCCATTCATGTCGGTTGGGAAAGTGGTGCACGCTTGGGCCCAACACCGGATGCCAAGGTATTACAAGAAAGGGACTTTCAACCAAAACAGATCACTGCCATGCTTGTGGGCTTGAAATCGCGCATTCAAACTTTTGCGTTGCAAAGGCAGATCAACAACTACCCGAAAGAACCTCTCAGTGCAATTATGCCCGGTGCCGCGCTACACGAATTGTGGGGCATGATGTCTGTCGCAGAACAGGCCTTGATGGCGGTTTCTGGTTTTGTGGTTATCGCGGGTTTACTCGGCATGTTAA
>NZ_JAWPOX010000737.1:0-616 GCF_033344475.1 Vibrio sp. 1288 | reverse complement strand
CAACGCAGATAAACTATTGATTCTAAAAACAGTATATACCTTAACAAACAGAATGCGCGCCGTTTCCCCAGTCTGAACTCAAACTTATGCTCTAAGGCACAGTTTTTCTTTCGCGATAGTTTACCCATTCATTAAATACCGCTAAGGTGAACGCTCAGCCTAAAAATAGAACAAAGGATGTTAAGTCATCATGAACAGTACGATCCAAACCATTCTTGGCCACCGTTCCATTCGTAAATTTACCTCACAGCCTATCGATAAAGAGCAACTGGAAACCATCCTTCAAGCGGGTCTTGCCGCATCCTCATCCAGTATGTTGCAGGTAGTATCAATTGTTAGAGTCACGGACACAGAGAAGAGATCACAACTAGCGAAATTTGCAGGGAATCAAGCATACGTTGAAAGCGCGGCAGAGTTCTTGGTGTTCTGTATCGACTACCAGCGTCACGCCAGTATTAATCCTGGTGTTCAAGCCGATTTCACAGAGTTAACGCTCATAGGTGCCGTAGACTCTGGAATCATGGCTCAAAACTGCTTATTGGCAGCAGAATCTATGGGGTTGGGAGGCGTATACATTGGCGGCTTAAGAAACAATGCCCGACAAGTGGATGAGCTA
>NZ_JAWPOX010000073.1:0-4289 GCF_033344475.1 Vibrio sp. 1288 | reverse complement strand
CAAGCCATGATGTTGATAGGCAAGCCAACACCCAAAAGCAAAGCAGTACCGATAACAGGCCATCGCTTCCAGAAAGGTCTAATGTCCTTTGCTTGCGCTTCCTGCACATGCTTGTTCGATTGAGAGTGGCTTTTGTAAAACGGAAAGTACTCTGATTTGTAAGAACGTATTGAAGTATTGACAACCTCACCGTTGCAACCATCTTGCACCTTTTTCGTGTATGAGTTGCTTGAGCCCATAGCCGTGTTTTTCGTGCATCGATAGGTCACTTCAATCATGTCCTTAATATCTCGATGCACTTTGCGGATGTTCTGAGTAAGCAGAATGATATCAACACCATAGTGACGATGAATCGAGAACCACTCAAGAATCGCAGCAGGAAGCCCGCGAGACGGCAAACTCATATGAGCCTCATCTACAACGTACAAAGGCCCCTGTCCTTTCTCATTTCGCCATTCATCCGAGTAATCACCAATCTGACTAAATGGACGACTTGTAGAACCAAAATCAGTCAAACGACCATCAACAATCTTGATTAGGTCGCGAACGTGCTCACCAAATATCTTTACAAACCAATCAATGTTCAACGTGATGTTGGTAATGACTTTTCGACCGTCCTTGATGGCCGGAATAATATGATATGCGACAGCTTCATAAGTTTTGCCGCCTCCTGGTCTCCCTGCTATTGCGTAAATCATGAGCCTAACCTCGTAAACGGAATCAGTTGAAGCAACAAACGAATAGTGATTGCAGCAAGGATAATTGATAAACACTGAGGAACACCGACCGCAGCAAAAACCCAAGAGACAGTTGGAGGAATCGAAGTCATATACTGGCTCATATCAACAGGTGCAAAGAGAGCGAAAATGCCAGCAATCAGCGAATTAGCCGCTTCCATAACTTGCTCAACAATCCAAAAAAACAAATCCTTGAGCATGTCAAAAAGAGATAACAAGAGCTGGTACAAAAACACCAAAAGCTTGTTAAACAAATCAACTAACCAGTCCATATTAACCTCCGAAAATGATTCGACGCGCCGCAAAAATGGACGTCATGATGAGAACCGAACGAACAAAACCAAAAACCCAATCAAAGCTAATATGCTCCTCGAAACTGAAGTCACCGAAGAACGGAACCGGAAGAACAAACGAAGGACGTTGAGCATTGGACAAGTCCAAATTACCGAAAGAGCTAACAAAATTATCTATGGTGTTTACTTTCAAATCATTGAGCTGACCAGAAACCAAGCCACCTAACCCCTCAGGATATTTAGATTCATAAAAACCAGTACACGTACCCGTCTCAATACAAGTGCCACCAATGCCAGCGCCAGACGTATCCGTATTAGCAATGCCATCTAACGTGTCTGAAATACCAGCAACATCCTCCGCGATGCCATCCATTGCACCTGCAATTTTCTCAACATCATCACCAACACCATTAATCGCATTGGTATTCTGATTCACGGCAGTTGTGATATCAGCATTGGCTTGCTGGATAAGCGCTTTAGTTTTTCGGTAAATCTCGTTGTCATTAGCTTGCTGCTTTTGAATGGCTTGCGTATTAGTCACAACCGAAGCATTGAGCGCGATGATTTGGTTTTGAACATCAGCACTAGCCTGATTGATATCAATGTTCATATCATTCAGAGCCTTGTTAACATCCTTATTCATTCCGGTTATTGCGTTAACAACCGCCGTATCTGTTGATTCATCCGTTGGCGGGTCCTCAACATCTGGTTCATCTGTTGGAGGCTTCGGAACGACAACGTCACTATCAGAATCCGGTAAAACGCTAGGGTCTTCGATATCACCGCCAGTAGGGTCATCTGGTTTATGAGTAGGGTCGTCAACGTCTGGGTTGTCTGGGTTGTCTGGGTCAGGATTATCAGGGTCTGGATTATCAGGGTCTGGATTATCAGGGTCTGGATTATCAGGGTCTGGTTTTTCTGGCTCAGGAAGCTCAGCAGAGCAACTGGAATCGGTACAAAAACCGTTTAACGTACCATGTTGACACTCATCACCAGTATAATGCGCATCAGCAAAGCAGTTTCCAGAATCGCAACCAACAAAGGTAGTGAGTTGAGCAGTACAATTGGAGGCAGAACCGCACCAAAAGTTACCGAGCATGTCACGACCATAAGCTTGCTCATTCCACCAAACACCTAAAGTTGGCTCTGTTTCCATTAACTTTTCACAGTGATTTTTAGAAGCCTCGCACTGTCGAGTTTCAGGATTATAAGTCTCACCATCTGGGCAAGAAGTAAAGGGCTTAACATGAACCGCATTGAAATAACGACCTCCCGACGACGCAACAAGGTAACCATTATCAACCCAGACCGAACTAACCGTGTACTCCTTCATATCAGTAGTAGATGTAAACCTAACACCAAGACAAGGAGTGATATTAGTAACTTGACCAACAGATAAACCGCAGTATTCGGAAGGCCAACTATATTGACCAGAAAGCCCAGTAACACGATAAAGTTTTGTTTTGTCATAGTCCTTTGCAGAAAAAGCACTAAACGAAACACTCAAAAGTATCACCAGTGCCGCAATGCTTTGTTTAATACTCATGTATAAACCTCATTAAAAAAGGGGACCGAAGCCCCCTATCCCCTAAAGTTTTGAGAGGCCACAAATCCAGCCATGCCACCCAAAAGCACAAAGACGATGAGAATGACATCGTGAAGAATGGCCAACATAAACTTAAGCCAGTTTCACAGCACGCTTAGCAAGAGTGATGGATTTATAGGCCATGGTAATGCCAATAATCAACAATCCAGCCGCGCCAATTTTTACAGCAACACCAGTAAGGTCGATTGCACTAAACGGGTCAGCACCAGCCTCACTTGCGAAAGCAGCACCAGAGAAAGCAGCCACAGCAACAGTAGCAGCACCACGTTTTGCGAATTTCTTCGCTGTATTGATGTATTTCATAAGTACCTCAGAGAAGTTTGATTAAACGAATTGCCATCTTGATGGCATAGGTAGAAATGAAGCCCCCAAAGAAAACCAAGGAAAAACCAAGGCTAAACATTTGAGTAGCTTCAGGGCCAGTAACCTGAGTGAAGTCCATAAGCGAACCGTATTCTTGAGCCGTAACCATGACGTAACCGCTACAAGAAGCAGCATCAACCTCAGGAACGACAGCAATGAAACCGTCAGCATTTGGAAGTGCGCACACAGGCATAATTAAAAACCTTACTTAGCTTTATCAGAGACAGGATTGTCGAACAGGCTGCGAATGACTTTGAAATCGCAAACCAAGTTACGGCGAGGGTCTTCTGGGTCAGGTTCGTATTCGAACTCAACAAGAGCGGGACACATCGTTGTTTCGAATTTAGCGAGAAGTGCATCGTTTGGCGCGAATGGAACCTCAACAGATTCAATGCCAAACGCAATTTGAGAGCCGTTTTCGTTTTCCCAAGGCTTGAGTGCCTTACCAGCAAACAAACGACCAATTTCATATTTTTTACCAGATTGCTTACCAACACCTTTTGAGTAAGTGCCACCTGTTAGAACGTAACGAACAGCCATGCTAATTCTCCATTATCTCTTTGATTATGTGTTTGTATGTGTCAGGCAAGTTGAGCAAATCACCTTGCGTTTCCTCGGATATGAGAAGTCCGAAAACTTTCTCCAAATCACCATCCAAGTACTTAGCAATATCCGCTAACGTACGACCGACTTGTCGACGAGCCCAACGAATACGCCCGTGCATATCGAGCGCAACTTGTTTCTTTTTTGTGACCACCTTTACAGGCGAACTTGCAACGATTGAAGCGCTATAAGCACAAATACCAGCAAAATAACCACTAATATTTAGCAGCACATCAACCGTCATATCTTTCAATTCACACTCACTTCGAAACCAAAACATATCGAGACCGAGTTGGGCTGCCTTGTTATAGATTCGCCAGTAAATGCGAGACGAGCGATTGCCTACCTCGAATGATTCATTGATAACTTTGCCGGAAGCCTCAGCGAAGTAACGTTCGCCAGCACTAGGGCTACGACCTTTATCCGAAGTTCTGAAGGCATCATCTGCGTAGGCTTTTTTGGCATAGTCACGACCAAACAGGCCGTGGAAGTCATCGACAGCAAGGTCGATTCGAGAGAGGCGATTACAATCAAGAAGCTGCAACCACCAATGCAAACGAAATGCACTTGTGTGCTCAAAAAGGTGTTTGCACCCTAGCCCCTCGATTTGGAAATAACAGGTTCCACGGTTACCGCCTAAAGCAACAAATCCAACGTGTTTGTTAGAGTGTTTAGTCATCAGGTGGC
>NZ_JAWPOX010000736.1:0-616 GCF_033344475.1 Vibrio sp. 1288 | reverse complement strand
GTAACCACCAGCGCGTTTGTTAGGTACGTAAGGGATATCATCGCCCATGAACCATAGCACTGAGTTAGTTGCAGATTTACGAGAAGAGCCAGTACCAACAACATCACCAACGTACACTAGCTGGTGACCTTTTGATTTTAGCTCTTCGATTTGTTTGATTGGACCGATGGTGCCTGGCTGGTCAGGGTTAATACCCTCACGTTCGTTTTTCAGCATCGCAAGTGCGTGTACTGGAATATCAGGGCGAGACCATGCATCAGGAGCTGGAGAAAGATCGTCCGTGTTCATTTCACCTGTCACTTTAAAGACAGTCAGCGTGATTTTTTCTTCAAGCTTAGGCTTAGATAGGAACCATTCAGCATCCGCCCAAGATTGAAGCACTTTTTGTGCATGAGCATTGCCTGCTTTCGCTTTCTCTTCTACGTCATAGAAAGCATCAAACATCAGTAGCGTATGAGACAGAGCTTTCACAGCGATTTCAGCCAAAGCTTCATCGTCTAGTAGCTCAACTAACGGTGCAATGTTGTAACCGCCTTGCATTGTACCCAGTAGCTCAGCCGCTTTTTCTCGGCTTACAAGCGGTGAAGACACTTCACCTTTTGCTACTGCAGTCAGG
>NZ_JAWPOX010000735.1:0-617 GCF_033344475.1 Vibrio sp. 1288 | reverse complement strand
CAATAATAAGTAGCAGCCGGCGGGCTGCTTTTTTTATGCCGAGAATTTAGGCCTGAATGACTTTAGATGAATGTTTGAGGCGCACGTTTTGAGCCGATAACTGTGAGGAGAAATGGCGCTCTATACTATAGATTAACTGAATGAAATTGGCTGTTGGATTTGCTTGGTTAATTTAACACTTGGGGTGCGAAATTTACCATGCTGATATAAATATAAAAATGAAAAATTTATTAAGTTGTTGAATTTAAAGGATTAAAAAGTTGGCATCGTATGTGCAATATCTAAATTGTAACCAAAATGAACTGCTAATCCTCAAGGAGCTTATTATGAAAAGCGTAATTCTATCTACTCTAGGTCTTATTGTTGTAACTTCATCGCCAATCGCTGCTGCTAACACTTTAGACAGAGAAGAGTGGAGCTCAGATTTACGTCAGGACTTTTCTGAAATGAAGCATGAAGCTGTAGCAGATATTCAGCAAATGAACATAGACGCAATTGATGCGCGTGATGCTCGAATCGTGAAAAACATCAAAGATGAGCAGGCACAGCTGGTAAAGGTGAAGTGCCGCAAAGACGAAGCGAGCAAGTCATAACCTCAGATTGTGAACAATCAATAA
>NZ_JAWPOX010000734.1:0-617 GCF_033344475.1 Vibrio sp. 1288 | reverse complement strand
ACACAGCTCTTATCATGGCGAGCAGCTTTTATCATTTTAGGGATGGCGGCACTTGCTGTTGGGGCCTTAGTTTGGGGATGCATGAGAGAGCCTCACGATCAGAACGAGCGGTTAATGACATTACCTCCCGTTATAGAGGCATTTCGCCTTCCTGGAGCGTTGGGTGCGATTGCGGCTATGTGTTTTGGCTTAGGTGGTGGTATTGGTGTGTTCAATCTCATTGGGCTCAATATGCGAGATGTCGCGGGACTGTCGATAAGTTGGATTGGCATGATGTACGCAGCTTTAGGAATCGTGAGTGTTCTTGGAAATCTACTCACGACTCGAGCTTCTCATCGCCTTGGAAGTGGCCGAGCTGTAATGCGTATTGCGCTTATGGTGTGCATGCCATGTAGCATCTGGGTATTTGCGTGTGGTGCGAGCCAATTCGTGGCCTATCTTCCCATATTGGCAATTTGGTCGTTGGCAGGCGGTATAGGCTCTCCGGCTCTACAGGCTTATATAGCGAGCTTATCGGATGAATATCGAGGAGTTCTAATGTCATCTGCGATGAGCATGATGCACTTTGGCGTCGCAATTTGGTCTGCGCTTGCTGGATTTGCCTATGATGTAGGGAG
>NZ_JAWPOX010000733.1:0-618 GCF_033344475.1 Vibrio sp. 1288 | reverse complement strand
AAACCTCTTTTTTCAACAGTGATTGAGCTAGCTGGTCTACCTCGTTGGCTAAGTGTGCCGAAACTTGTTTGGCTTCATCCGTAGCAAAAATGTCACGGCCAACGCCCGTCGCATAAAACTGGTTCATTTGATGGGTGAACACCCACGTATCAATCAATGCAGCCATTGGTGATACTTGATATGCTGCAGCTTGCAAGCCTTCTTCTGCATTGATCTTCCACAGCAGGACGTAAGACTGGTTCACTTTATCATTGGGATCATACTGCTCTTGAAGCACATCGGCGGCTTGCTCAACTTGAGCAAAAAATTGAAGTGCATATTCGCGCGTTAAAATGCGCATATTAAGCTCTTGCTTAGTGAGAGGAACGGTCTGGCTGTCAATTTTCACTTCTAACAGGGAACACCCTGAAAGAGTGGTAACCAACCACAAAACCATTAGTGACGATAATCGACGAATGGACATGAAGCTACCTTTATCAAATTGTATAGAACAGGAATTAAGCGGAACCCAAGTGTAGGTTCGAACGCGCCTTTAATACCTCAACCGCCAACATTTTAAGTCAGAGGAATATCAATCTGTTAGCACTTCTCGTATCTTTTCACTGTTGAGAACTTTCT
>NZ_JAWPOX010000732.1:0-619 GCF_033344475.1 Vibrio sp. 1288 | reverse complement strand
TTCACCATATCAATCGCAAAGCTTGTTGAGTGGTGGTTTTGGATAGTCAGTGAATCGCATTGACCACTGGCTACGACAGTGCCTTTGTCATGCAGCGCGTATTCCAGCGTATAGCCAGACGCGATAGCGGTGGAAAGGTTTTCCAATTCGATTTGAGCACTGAGCGTCGCACTTTGGTAATCGTCGGCGAAATCGGTACGAATGGTGAGATCTTGGACGTGAACCTGCTCTTTGCCCACAAGGTAAGCATCGCGGAAGATCCCTGCCGTCCACCACATGTCTTGGTCTTCAATGTAAGTGGAATCGGCCCACTGCATCACGCGTACAGAGAGCAAGTTTTCGCCTTGTTGGACGAACTTGGAAATGTCGAATTCCGCTGTGAGTCGGCTGCCTTTACTAAAGCCGACGTACTCGCCGTTTACGTACACTTCAAAGTAGGTTTCCACGCCGTCGAACTTGATGATGGTTTGTTGGTTATCCCACTGTGGACCAAGTGTAAATGTGCGTTGATAAGCGCCCGTTGGGTTGTCGGTTGGTACAAACGGGACATCGATCGGGAATGGGAAGCCCTCATCGGTGTATTGCAGATCGCCGTGGCCTTCCATTTGCCACATGTTTG
>NZ_JAWPOX010000731.1:0-619 GCF_033344475.1 Vibrio sp. 1288 | reverse complement strand
ATCCAGAAACCATGGGCTGGAAGCAGATATTGAAAGATCTGACGGTGAAAGCACGAGTTGCCGAAGTGATTCGTACTACTAAAGAAACCGACATTAAAGTTGCCGTTAATCTGGATGAGCAAGGTGGCAATGATATCTCAACAGGTCTTGGTTTCTTTGACCACATGCTGGATCAAATTGCCACTCACGGTGGTTTCCAAATGGTGTGCAAAGTCGACGGTGATTTACATATTGATGATCACCACACGATTGAAGATACCGCTTTAGCCCTTGGTCAGGCATTAAAAGAGGCGTTGGGCGATAAGCGCGGCATTGGTCGCTTTGGTTTCAGCCTGCCGATGGATGAGTGCTTGGCGCAATGTGCGTTGGATTTGTCTGGTCGTCCTTACCTGAAATTTGACGCGAAATTTAGCCGTGATCAAGTTGGAGACTTGTCGACAGAGATGGTGGTTCACTTCTTCCGTTCTTTAACTGACACACTAGCGTGTACGCTACACCTTTCTTCTGCTGGCGATAATGATCACCACATCATTGAGAGCCTATTCAAAGCGTTTGGTCGAACGTTACGCCAAGCAATCAAGGTGGAAGGTACGGAGCTGCCAAGCAGCAAAGGCGTCCT
>NZ_JAWPOX010000730.1:0-619 GCF_033344475.1 Vibrio sp. 1288 | reverse complement strand
CAAAATAATCCCAACCTTGAGCCTGCCAGTCTGGCAGGCTTTTTTATGCAGCAAATTGCCATATAATCTCGACAAATTTTATTTGTCGATACGACACAAATTTATCATTTTACATGCCTACTAATTAGCCTCATATTCGCGCCGAATAACCCCTAGATTTCTCTTAATTTATAGGCGCAAAACATTGGAAAACACAGTCGTTTCTGCAGCATCACCACGAGTTACAGTTCCAGTCGTCGCACTGTCTCTTTACGCGGTTGCTTCAGGCTATTTGATGAGCTTGATCCCACTCATGCTCGGCGAATACAACATCTCTGCTGATTACGCGAGTTGGTTGGCGAGCGTGTTTTATGGCGGCTTGTTGATTGGTGCCATGTTTATCGAACGCATTGTTCGCAATGTTGGCCACCGCAAAGCATTTATTGGCTGTTTGGCTGCCTTTTCGCTCACCATCGTTGCCCTACCAGCATTCCCGAATGGCCTAGTTTGGCTCGTTGCGCGCTTTATTGCTGGTGTCGCGGTTGCTGGTGTATTCGTGATCGTTGAATCCTGGTTGATGTCAGGCGACGAAGCATCACGCGCAAAACGCCTAAGCTTATACATGCTTTCCCTATACGGC
>NZ_JAWPOX010000729.1:0-619 GCF_033344475.1 Vibrio sp. 1288 | reverse complement strand
TTGTCCGCGGTCGAATGCCAACGCTCGAACTGATTAACGAGCGTTTTGCACGACACATGCGGATCAGTCTGTTTAACATGCTGCGCAAAACGGCCGAAGTGTCGATCAACGGCGTACAGATGATGAAGTTTGGCGAGTACCAAAATACGTTGTACGTGCCAACCAGTTTGAACATGGTTCGCTTCCGTCCTCTTAAAGGTACGGCATTGATTACCATGGAAGCGCGTCTCGTCTTCATTCTGGTAGAAAACTTCTTTGGTGGCGATGGCCGCTTCCACGCCAAAATCGAAGGCCGTGAATTTACGCCAACTGAGCGTCGCATTATCCAGCTACTGCTGAAAATCGTGTTTGAAGACTACAAAGAAGCGTGGTCGCCAGTCATGGGCGTCGAGTTCGAATACCTCGATTCTGAAGTAAACCCAAGCATGGCAAACATCGTGAGCCCGACCGAAGTGATTGTTGTGAGCTCATTCCATATTGAAGTGGATGGCGGTGGCGGTGACTTCCATGTCGTAATGCCGTATTCCATGGTCGAGCCAATCCGCGAGTTGCTCGATGCTGGTGTTCAGTCGGACAAGATGGAAACCGACGTACGTTGGAGTTCAGCGCTGCGCGAAGA
>NZ_JAWPOX010000728.1:0-620 GCF_033344475.1 Vibrio sp. 1288 | reverse complement strand
ATGCTGACCATTGATAGTTCTGACATCCGCTTGAAGACCTTCTTTAAGATACTGGATATGGCGCTCGCTAACGTCGGCCTCAATGACCAGAGTCTCTAAATCAATCACTGTCGCTATTGGATCGCCCACACCGACAAAGTCACCCACTTCGACAAAATGATGATCAACAATGCCATCAAAGGGCGCTTTAACTTCGGTATTCTTGAGAGCGGTTTGGACATTATTGAGGTTCGCTCTTGCATCGACTAACGCGGCTTCCGCAGTCGCAAAGGCCACCTCGCCTTGTAACCCCCTGCTTTTGAGGGATTTTGCGGCATTAAACTCCTTTTCTTTCACTCGCAGCATGGCCTGAGCGCGTTTGAGCTGACTGTCCAAATCCCGCTTATCAATGTTAGCAATCACTTGTCCTTGCTTAACAAGTTGCCCTTTATTGATGTTGAGACTGACAATTTTGCCGGCCACTTCTGCACCAAGACGAGCTTGGCGATTAGGTGCGGTTCGGCCATAAAGTTCTATCGTTTTACTGGTAGGTTTTGCGGTGAAAGTATCAAACATCACCTTAGCTAAGGGCGTGTTTTCAGATTGGAGAGATGGGGATGAGGTGTGGTCACCTTGTGCTT
>NZ_JAWPOX010000727.1:0-620 GCF_033344475.1 Vibrio sp. 1288 | reverse complement strand
CCTACGCTGATATGTAAGCAAGCTGATACTACAAACAGCAGTACAGCAGAAGAAAGGGCAACTTCGCCAAATGTATAAGTGAACAACGGTATCGCAAGGTTCCCGCTATTTCGAAACATATGAGGTGGAGCCCAAGCTTTAAATGTTAGCCCAGTGATTTTACAAATCGGAATCATGAGTAACCCCGGAATTAAAACCGCAATGATGGCGGCTAAGAGTAGGGGGCCTTGTTCAGAGTCGAGCGGCATGCTCACTAATGAGGAAAACACCAGAGCTGGCGTGAATACATCGATATTAATTCGATTTATAGGGCGAAAATCAGGTTTGATATAGCGCCCAACAAGATAGCCCACACCGACAAGAGCGAACACAGGAAAAAGAATATTAATGATCTGATTAATCATGGTCGCCTTAGTGTATATGAGGTAGATGTGCACTTAGTTGGTTAATCAACTAAGTGGTAATCACAGTATCAAACCTTCATGCATTGCGTCATGGTGAAACAATGAGAACCGTGGATTAAATCAAGCTTTCTCAAAGCACATTAGCTATATGGAGTGGTCGTACCTTTGAACTAATTGTTACGTATCAAGTTACATACAAATCACTGAAAGACCGAC
>NZ_JAWPOX010000072.1:0-4438 GCF_033344475.1 Vibrio sp. 1288 | reverse complement strand
TTAAGGGAGCGTAGCGTCCCTTACAAGGCACAATGACAACGTAACGAAGTGGAGGGGTCTTTGTGTAGCCTTGCTTATGTGCTTAACAAAAGATAGAAAGTAAGATAAAGAAATGCAAATAAGGGAAATCATGAAGTATCAAACAATGACAGTAAGAGCAAAGAGGAGGCTAGCCAAGCTAGCACACACCACCCTTTCGGCTGCGCCGACCCCTACCCATTTCAACTCAAATTTATGAGTGATTTGGGTATCTTTTTGGTCGCTTTCAGATTGGGTAAGTCTCTTCCCTTTCGGGCTGCCCTGCGCTGTGAGTAAGGCTTTACGCCCCCATTCCAGTCTCACAACACTAATCAATTATTCCTTTTCCGCAGTTCTCCCTCTAGCAGCTACAAGAGAGCGGTTTTATCGTGCTTTCGCAAGTTTTGATTAGTGCCTTTACCTGCCACCTTTGGAACTTCCCTTGGTCGGTGGCTGATGCGCATCGCTCTGTCCAAAACATCTTGAGTCCAAACAGAGTGCAGGAATACTTGAAGTGCTTAAATGATATGGGCTATCATGAAAGGACTTACACAGGCCGTCAAACCAGTAAGTATTCCGATCAAAGCCGACCTTGCAGGGTCGGTTTTGTCACATCTGGGGATTGAGATTACAACCAAAGAGCTGGGATCTCAACGATCCTTTTCTAAGGTAATGAACGTCCTCAAGAAAAACGCCTCCCATTGGGAGGCGTTTTTCGTATCTGCCAGATGTAAAAAAGGTCGCCGGTTTGGGCAACCTTTTGCGTTCTATCGTTCAGTTCGCACAACGAGTGTTACGTTAAATTACTCATTACTTTCTTTTAAACCAAAGCAGTCCCACTCTATCAGCAATCGACTAAAATTATTTTTTGAAAGATATTTGGCATCTACACACTTACCATCATCATCGTACAGCACAAGGAAAAAAGAACTCGATTCTAGTGTACGACCTAACGAAAGCCATTGAGCAACAATTGTCTCGTAATGTTCTTGATATGATGCGATTTCAAAGCCTTTGTTATTCGATGTTTTAAAATAAATTTTTAGTTTCACGCTTTATCCCATTTATCTCATACACATCATATTTAAGACTAGGTTTGTGTGAGCAATTGAACGTTCTTAATAGACTTAGGCCAAAAAAAACCACTATATACGCAATTGAGTACTATTATAAAGTTACATGCATATCACCACTTTGTGAGTATTGTTTTATGGCTCTGTGTGAAATAAAAAAATACGACACTTTAGTAGATGCTCATACGATTAAACTTCTCGAAAATTTAACAATGGAAATTGGAAATGAAGAAGTTGCTCTACAAGTCACTATTTTGTCATTTGAAAAACTTTGGCATCAAATGGAAATGCATGGAGAGCCCAAAAACACATTTGAATGGCTTCAAATCGAAGCAAAGAAGCTCATAACTTAAAGCAACATAACGTTGTTTTGGTGCTTATTATTCCTATTACGTTAAATAGCCGACTTAGCATCTCAAAACGCCAACCTGACGCTCTCAAAACGCTCCAGGAGCGTTTTTAAGCACTTATCCTTACCTACTTAGCCAGAAATCGGGCTGTAAGTTTGTGACGCTTTCAGAGCGATTTACAGAGCAAAAAGTTCGCTGTTCGATTGAAACAAAAAACGCCCTCTAAGGGCGTTTTTTCTATGTTTTCATCTTATCGATGGCATCTTTGGTGATCAGCTCGTTAGCTATCTCCAAGTTCTCTTTGTACTTCTTCTCTTTGTACTTCTCATATTCAAAGCGAGATAACGAACTTCTCGGATCGTACTCGTAATGCTGACAGAATTGCTCAAAAGTAACAGCTGCACTCATAGACACCTCTTAATCTTTAAACTGAAAACTTCGCATAAAGCTCTGGCTCTTTAGAGAGTAGAGTCAGGACTTTGCTTGCTAAACCTGTCGGATTTCTCCGTCCTTGCTCCCAACTTTTCACGGTATCAATACTCACATCCATCGCTTGTGCCAACTCTTTTTGGCTGACATCCAGTTGTGCTCGGATCGCTTTAACATCGGCAATCTCATAACGAGTGACATTCGCAGGAGTCTGCTCTCCTTTTGCAATCGCTTCGGCTTGCTTCATCGATGTATAAAGTTCATCAAAAATACTATTGCTCATTGTCATACTCTCTCTTAATCGACCTCGACACTTCTTTAAGGAGATTCTTCTCTTTCTGAGTTAAAGAGTCCTTTCTCCCTTTCTTGTACAGCAACACCAAATAGACAACATCAGGTTGGATCAGTAAGTAAATCGTTCGATAACCACCACTCTTACCTGTCGATTCTCCAGCAAGGCGAACTTTTCTTAGCCCTCCCGTTCCGACAATCAACGATCCCATTTCTGGGTTTTTGATGATGTCTGACTGCAACGCTCGAAACTCTTCATCCGTGAGCATCTCTTTTCGCTGAGATTCAAACAATGGCGTTTCAATAAACTCTAATGCGTAGCTAATAACCCGATCCTCTCCCAAAAGAATAGGAGTACATTGTACTCCTGGCAAGCGTGTTTTCAAATGTATTAACGATTAAATCCGAAACCTCGACCTCTGCGATTTTGTCGTGCTAACGACTGCTCTTGCTGTATTGCTTTTCCAACGACTGGAGCTGCTGCGTCAAGTTGTTTACTTGCATGGTCAAGCTGCTCACACTGCTCTGTAAACGTTGGTTCTCCTCGCTGCTCTGCTCGAATCTTTTCTCTAAATCCTTGTAGAGCTTCACGAACTCGCTGTGCTGCTCCTTGTGCTGCCTCTCTAAAACCTCGAAGGCGTGCAAAAGTTGTTTCTCTAGCTCGGTCATTTATTTCCTCTCCAACTTGATCAGCTCGTTCTTGCCATCGTTCATTGTCCACCCCTCCAGAATCGAGTAACCCTCTGGTATCACAATAAAACGTTCCCCTTTCTGGCTCTCGTACAGAGAAAGCCCCCAAGTCTTGTTCTGGAACTGCTCTAGGATCGCTTTTTGGCGGGCTATCTTTTTCTGATTGTCTAATATCGTCTGCCCTTGATACCAAGCGATCCCGTAACTGACGATCACCAAAAATAACAGGGTCACTGGCAACCAAATCCATGTTTTCATCACCAAGAGATTCAAACGAGGTTGCTGCTCTTGGATGTCGTTTATGATTTTCTGCTCGCTTGATTTCAACGCATCTTGAATACGTTGTTCGTGCCTCTCGAAGTCTTTCTTTAGCGTTTGCTCGATAGCGTTGGCTTGCTTCTTCGATTGCGAATTGAAGTCCCTCGCCATATTCAAAATCTTGCTCATACAACAAACCTTTTAATCTTATGTTTCGTTTCCCACTTTCGGGATTCTTAATACTGATGCTTTTAGCTGTCACTCTGGCAATCTCAAATCCTTTGCTTTCAAGCGCACCAATTACCCCTTTTCGACTACGGATTGCGCCTGATTGAGCAAGATTAAGTAGACCATCGGTAAGAAGTTGCTGAATCTCTTTTGCATCGGATGGAGTGTCTTTAGCACTCACCAAGCCTTGCTGATTAGCAGGGTCATCTGGGTCATGAAGCCCTAGTTCAAGATTCTGAATGGTGCGCCACGCATCGATACGAGGATTGTCTGCAAAGTGGTAGTAAGGTTGAAGTCGCTTGCCAGAATGAAGCTCAATATTTGGAATAACAAAGTTCAGCTCTAACCGCCCTTTATCAAGATGCTCTACCCAAAGAATGGAGTATTGGTCTTTGTCTAAGCCTGGTAACAAAGCCTTTTCAAAATCAGCCATGAGGCGATCTTTAATCTCTTGTGATAAGTCCGTTTCAGCAAAACAGAGAAAGCCCGATGTGTACTTTTTGGCGTAAGGACTCGAATCAATGAGTGATTGAACTAAATCAGGATTGCCTTGATTGAGTGTCGCCCTCTCCCGATTTCTATCTTTCCCTAAGAGATAATCAACAGGGCCACTCCCAATACCCTTACCTCTACGAGCGAACTGAACAATCATACTGAGATCTCATACTTTGCCATTATTTGCCCAAGCTGACGCTCGATTGCTGAAAGTTGGGCCAATACTTGAACCACATTCACGACATCATAATTCTGGGTATTCACTACTCTAGTAATCTGATTCAAGTTATTCCCAAGTCCAGATAACTGGCGCAATAATGCAGGGTCTACTTTAGGAACATTGGCTCTTTTAAGAGTCCGTTCCCCAAGACAAGTCTCTCTCATCCAAGGAGCTAATTCCGCACCATCACACCGATCTTTCAGAGCTTGAAGTTCAGCCTCAGTGACTCTGATCTTGATGGACTTTTCTCGTATTACTTTCTTCTTTTCAGTCATGGCAATTCTTTAGTTTGAGTGCTTTTAACTAGGGTTAAGGGAGCGTAGCGTCCCTTACAAGGCACAATGACAACGTAACGAAGTGGAGGGGTCTTTGTGTAGCCTTGCTTA
>NZ_JAWPOX010000726.1:0-620 GCF_033344475.1 Vibrio sp. 1288 | reverse complement strand
TACTTTGTATATGTTAGTGAGTATCTACTTACTGTCGAATAGCTTTCGTTGAGTCATTTCCAAGTGATGAGGTCAGCTTATTTTCGACCTTTGCTCATTAATTTAAACGAAACTTAGCGATCACTTCGCAATTGGTTGCGGTATCGATCTTCTCTACTTGTTTCGCAATTGCTGGGTTTGGATGACGCTTCATAAAATCGATAAGTGCTTTTGTGCAACAGCCGATGGAGTCAATGAAGCTCGCGCAATTCTGGTTTGGGCATTGGGGAATAAGTGTGAGCACTTTTTCAGATGCCAGCTGAAGATATTTGAGTTCGTATTCGGTATCACCAGCCCAGCGCCAAAATTGCGCGAGGTTGTGACAAGAGATTACAGAAATCAAAAGGCGTTCGTCTGCTTCAATTTCCACGCATTCACTAATGTCTTCACTTAAGCTTAAAGCTTGTTGATAGTGAAGAATGCTGCGTACAGGATCATCTAGTTGCAGGGCAGTATCGGCTAGGAGTGTGTGTTTTTCCCATTCACTGATCATTATCGTTGTCCCACGTATCGAATTTGGGATGAATCTAAACGATAATTATTATCAAGTAAAGTGGTTTGTTTACAAAAGGACAGGCAGA
>NZ_JAWPOX010000725.1:0-620 GCF_033344475.1 Vibrio sp. 1288 | reverse complement strand
TGAGTATATTTTTTACTAAATGTTTGAATCGTACTGATTGCGTTTTGGACAAGTGGCTAATGTTTCTCTGTGTCCCGTGTCTTTAACTTCTTCTAAGATTACGTCAAAGCCCCATAGGCGATAGACGTGTTTCAATACCTCATCATAACTTTCATCGAGTGGAATGCGGTTATGAGGGACGTACTGCAACGTGAGTGAACGGTCACCACGAACATCCACGTTAAACACCTGAATGTTAGGCTCTAAGTTTGATAGGTTGTACTGCGCTGCCAGAGTTTCTCGAATGCGTTTGTAGCCCATTTCATCATGTATGGCGGAGACTTCAATAAAGTTCTTCCTGTCATCATCGTTGATGGCGAACAGTTTGAAATCACGCATCAATTTCGGAGACAAATATTGGCTGATAAAGCTTTCATCTTTGAAATTATGCATAGCAAAATGCAAGGCATCTAACCAATCTGTTCCTGCTAGATCCGGGAACCACTCTTTATCCTCGTCAGTTGGCTCTTCACAGATACGTTTAATATCTCGGAACATTGCAAAGCCCAAGGCGTATGGATTAATACCATTAAAGTAAGGGCTATTATAAGGCGGTTGAGCTACCACACTGGTATGGCTAT
>NZ_JAWPOX010000724.1:0-620 GCF_033344475.1 Vibrio sp. 1288 | reverse complement strand
ATACTCACGATTAGGTAGGCGAGTTAGATGATCATGACAAGCTTGGTAAAGCAAACGCTCTTTGGTTTCGTGTTCATTGTTAGCGATTGAGCGAAACAGCGCATAAAACGCTGCTTGAACGATCAGAAAGACGATGCAGTAAAACGCAAATTGGCTGTAAAAGCCGCGCTTGATGAAGCCCAAATCGGTCGACGACGCCGCCCATAAGCCATAATCAGGAAGGTATTTGAGTGTGATTAATTCATTCAAACGTTGGGTATCGACGACGACATTGATTGCTCGGGTTAGCTGTTTTACTTGGTCGGCATCCCAGCCGTAGTCTTGCTGGATTTGATCCAATAAGGCTTGTTTATTTAAATCATCGGCGGGCTTTTGATAGTCCTTGATCGTGGTGTCTTCAGATGAGCTAAACGTAAGGTAGCCGTCATTTCTAATTAGGGACACGCGATTGTGTTCATTAGCATGAATGTCGTTACGAAACACTGACGACGTATTCATGTTAAAGCCAGCCGTCATTACCGCTTGTACTACGCCATTTTTATCTGGAATCGCTTTACGAATGGGAATAACTAACGAATCTTGCGCTTCCATAAAGTAGGTTCTGCCGATGACCATGCGAT
>NZ_JAWPOX010000723.1:0-621 GCF_033344475.1 Vibrio sp. 1288 | reverse complement strand
GGGAGTACCTGAGAGGTTTCTTATGATTATGTCGTTACCAATTTCAGGCACTCCAACAAAACCATAACGGACTTCAATTCGTCGTCTAGCCTTCCACAGCTCCCATAGTTTTATGAAAGCTAACAACGTAGACAAACCTGCACCCCAAAGCGCAATCATTTCATTGCTAATGTCCATGAAACTCCTTAAATGCCTAACGCCGCGTTAAGTAGTGAGCAACGCCACCACGAAACTTAACCATACCACCGTAAACACAAAACCCAACGATGGAATGAAAAATGCCAAGCGTTGGGAATCACTCTTAAATGCTTTGTTATGTTTGTTCTCATGTTAGGAAAGAATGAAAAACACTCTTTTCTTGAGCTATACATCGCATTTTGAACTCACAAAACGTACCCACCAAACAGATGTAAATATTATGCATCAAAACACCTAACTAAGGCAGAGAACATGGCAGTAAAAAAATGCATGATTCAAGGACTTGTATTATCTGAAAGCTCTCATGACAGCATCCGTGAAATCAACAAACGAGTTACAAACATGAAGCTACTTTCTGCGCTTTATGGATCATCCGCGATTTACCAAATTTTCTTCAAAAACACATTTGCTACAGCCACATAC
>NZ_JAWPOX010000722.1:0-621 GCF_033344475.1 Vibrio sp. 1288 | reverse complement strand
TCTCTGCTTGAATGTGATGATCCAGATCTGTTCACTTGGGTGATGGGACATGGTCGTAGCGAGAACCTAGGCCACGCAGCAATGGTTGATAAAATTGTCGCCCATAACCTCAGCAAAGTTCGTTAATCTTAACGTATCTTCCTCAATTACGGCTCAAGTCAGCAATCTGACCGTTTTCTTAAGCTTGACTTGGGCCGTGTCTCTTTCCGACATTCCACTCGTATTATCGATTTATTTGTTATTACTGATTGCTAGCAAGCTACGTGATCCAGGCTTTGTCCTTTTGTCGAGTCAAGGGCATTGGTATGTGCACAGCGACGGCACGGTAAAAAATGAAACGAGTAATTCGCATATCAAACACGTCAACCTGACGACGCTGCCTTTTAAACTCTCCTTTACGCTAGAGTCGGGTGAAATGGTGACGATTTGGCGAGACAGTTGTGATGAACGGTGCTATCGGCAACTTTCCTTGATTTTGCGTCAATGGAAAATGAAACAGGGAGCCAAAGCTCCCTGTTGATAAGCGTTAGATTCGATATTAATTATCGGTTAACTGCTTTGCTGGTACCAGAATTGTCGGACCGCTGTTTTCCAGTTGATTTGGGTAATCAAGCGTGTAGT
>NZ_JAWPOX010000721.1:0-621 GCF_033344475.1 Vibrio sp. 1288 | reverse complement strand
AAGCCGTGTGAGTACCTTTGTTATTTATAGACCTATGTTAACAACTAGGATGTGTTTTTAGGTTGATGATGGCTTTTTGTGCTAAGCAAACGTTAAAACTAAGCGGAATTCACACGTTGTTCATTTGTTAGTTTGCAAACATAACGGTAACGATTAATGTAAAGCTCCCTGAGTTGTTACAAGGATGTGTTGATGAGCTACCAATTAGACAGGATTGATCTGCATATTTTGAGAGTGCTTCATTCACGCGGACGAATTCCAGTCGTCGAACTGGCGAAGCAGATTAACTTAACCACGTCGCCGTGCTCAGATCGCGTCAAAAGGCTTGAGAAAGAAGGCTATATCAATGGTTATCATGCCGAGTTGAATGCTGAAAAATTAGGATTGGATGTTCAGGTGTTCATTCATATTCGTTTGGATCAAACCAGCTTCTCGATTTTTGAAAAGTTTGCCAAAGCGGTGGAATTGATGCCAGAAATCGAAGAGTGTTATTCGCTCTCTGGTGACTTCGACACCATGATTAAAGTCCGAGTGAAGAACATGAAAGCCTATCAAGAGTTTATGTCGAGTAAGCTGGGCACGCTACCAGGTGTTATTCAGACGCGAAGTGAAGTGGTGATA
>NZ_JAWPOX010000720.1:0-622 GCF_033344475.1 Vibrio sp. 1288 | reverse complement strand
CCAAATGCCCTAACGCATCAACGCGACCGCTTTTGATGACATTTATCAGCGCTTCAGTATGTGCTTCTTTATTGGCAGGTGGAAAAACGGGCTCGTGGAAACTGGCAATAACCCAGTCCAAATTGCGATCGACGCTTGGCGGAATATCAATTTCACCTTCAATGTTAAGTATGTTGGATTCCACTCCGCGAACGATGGCAACATCTTCAAGAAAACGAGGCAGAATTTTTTGGTTGGAGAAAAACCAGTAGTGAGGCGCACCCGGCATCGACTCCGCATGGTCCGTCGTGCAAAACATGGTTAACCCGTTCTCTTTTGCCGACTTTGCGTTTTCAATCAACGTACTATACGCATGACCACTCGCGTAAGTATGCGTGTGGGTATCAACCTTAAATTCCATCATCCAGTCTCTTGAGTGCTCAAATTTGCGGGTATTGTATACCCTCGTGCGGTCAAGATGTAGCGAACACCGAAAATGCGGCGGTGAACGCTCTCTTACTCAGCCTAGAAATGGAAAAGTGAGTCTCGATATTTAGTGCTATTGCGAGTCCGTTTCCTCACAAATACTTTTAATTAATGGCAACGCTTTTTCCCACCCATTGTTGAACATCGATACAAAGTC
>NZ_JAWPOX010000719.1:0-623 GCF_033344475.1 Vibrio sp. 1288 | reverse complement strand
CAGTATTCATTGGGTACGAAAGTGCTGTTGGCATTTGGATAAAAATGCTCTTATCCGTACCACCCGCTTCCAGTAATAATACTGAGTGCTGGCCGCTCTCAGTCAAGCGATCCGCTAACACACAGCCGGCCGAACCCGCACCGACGATAATATTATCGTAGTGTTGTTTCATTTTGTTTCTCCTAGGAGTGTTTAGAGATAAGGGCTTTCGAAGTCGCTAAGCTGAACCAACACGCTCTTAGTTTGCGTGTAGTGCTTCAGTGTTTCGACGCCGTTCTCACGGCCAATACCGGATTGCTTATAGCCACCAACTGGCATTTCTGCCGGAGAGTCACCCCAAGCATTAACCCAGCAGACACCTGCCTGAATTTTGTGAATAACGCGATGAGCGCGAGAGAGATTCTGAGTGAAGACACCAGCAGCTAGGCCATAATCCGTATCATTAGCGCGTTCGATAACTTCAGCTTCGTCGCTGAATTTAAGCACGGACATTACAGGACCAAAGATCTCTTGCTGTACGTGGCTCATGCTATCGTCACAGTCGATAAATACGGTTGGGGCAACGAAGTTACCATTTTGAAGACCATTATCTGTTACTTTGTAACCGCCGGTCAGCAGAGTGG
>NZ_JAWPOX010000718.1:0-623 GCF_033344475.1 Vibrio sp. 1288 | reverse complement strand
GATAACATAACGTCATGATAAATATAAAAAATAGCTTGGTACGCTAATTGCTTACCAAGCTATTTTACTTTTTAGTGGCGATATTTCGACAGGCAGTGAATGGACAATAACACCAACCAATCCCATTTAGACTCAGTAGAAAACCAAGTTGAGCGCTATAAGCAGGTATTGGATGTGATGCCCGCTGGGGTTATTTTGCTCGACACGTATGGTGTTGTGCGAGAAGCCAACCCCGAGGCGCACCGAATTCTAGAAATCCCACTGGTTAACGAGAAATGGTTCAACATCATTCAAGCGGCTTTTGATCCGCGTGAAGATGATGGCCACGAAGTGTC
Source organism: Vibrio sp. 1288 (assembly GCF_033344475.1). NCBI lineage: Bacteria > Pseudomonadati > Pseudomonadota > Gammaproteobacteria > Vibrionales > Vibrionaceae > Vibrio > Vibrio sp. 1288. The sequence continues at coordinate 288 of NZ_JAWPOX010000718.1, read as the reverse complement.
ACTGCGTAATGGTCGCAAAGTGCGTTTGGCGATTTCTGCCTCCGCGACAGGGCAGCTGATCCTCATCACCGACTTAACCGAAACCCGTTTACTGCAAGCTCGTGTGAGTGATCTACAACGTCTTTCTTCATTAGGTCGTATGGTTGCATCGCTAGCGCATCAAGTGAGAACGCCGCTGTCGAGCGCAATGTTGTACGCCTCTAATTTGGGCGCGCCTAATCTTCCGCCAGCGACGAGAGAGCGCTTCCAAAGTAAATTAATGGATCGACTGCACGATTTGGAAAAGCA
>NZ_JAWPOX010000717.1:0-623 GCF_033344475.1 Vibrio sp. 1288 | reverse complement strand
CATCAGTTGAGCGCGTGAGTACATAGTGGAAATCACATCCACCACTTCAGCATCGCGGTCTTCTTCGTAGTGAACCAAACGGGTGTCATCAATTGCTTTGGTCGCGGTATACATCGCACGGATGTTACAGCCATAACCCGATTCGTTACCGAGTGACCACATGATGATCGATGGGTGGTTTTTCTGTGCGTGCACATGGCGCACTGCGCGATCAACAAACACCGCTTCCCAAGCAGGATCATTGGTGATGCGGCTCAGGTCGCCAACGTTGGCAAAGCCGTGGGTTTCCACATCGGTTTCTGCCATCACAAACAGGCCGTAAATATCACACAGCTCGTAGAAGCGTGGGTCGTTCGGGTAGTGTGCGGTGCGAACTGAGTTGATGTTGTGTTGTTTCATCAAAATCAGATCTTTTTCCACGCGGTCCATGCCCACTGCGCGACCTTTTAGGTGGTCGTTGTCATGACGGTTTACACCATGCAGCATCACGTATTGATTGTTGATGTAAAACAGGCCATCACGCACCTTGATATCACGGAAACCCACGCGTTGTGGGATCACTTCCACTAGGTTGCCTTGGTGATCTTTTAAGGTAATGAACAAGTGGTAAAGGTAAGGATTTT
>NZ_JAWPOX010000071.1:0-4610 GCF_033344475.1 Vibrio sp. 1288 | reverse complement strand
AGCATGAGTAGTTTTACAGGCAAAGCCGAAACGGATGATAACCACCTACTGAAGTAGGTGGTTTAGGGCTGAAAAATTAAACGCTATCCAATGCCAAAAACCACTGCCTGTTGGCGCGTCGGGGTCATACACGGTGATCGCAAAACTTTTTGTGCCCTTTGGAGCTTCTTTCCACATCAATTGTGGTGATTGATTCCCGCCATCACATCCCCAACCAGAGTATTCAAATGTCTTCGCCATCGGGTGGCCTTCTTGAATATCTCTACTCACGAGTTCAAATGCATGGGCAGAACCGACCGCAAAAACACTCAATGCCAAAACTGATTTGTAGATCGCTTTCATGTTTTTCTTCCTTTCAATGAATTCAACACTAGTGTAAGTACCCAGCAGTCCGAATCCTTGTCAGTAAGTATCAAAAAACACAAAATAATCTATAATTTTGACACTTTAAGATTCTAACACAAATTTCTTACTCTCTTAATTGCACTTGGTTTATGCTAATTAATCGCTCACGGAACAAGGAAGGAAAATGGAATTGGATATCTACGTGGTGGACGCCTTCACCGATACGCAATTCAAAGGCAACTCAGCAGCGGTGATACCGTTAGAGGAATGGCTAGCCCCAGAATTGATGCAAAATATCGCGACAGAAAACAACTTGTCGGAAACGGCTTTTCTAAAATCCATTGGCGCAAACCGATATGAGATTCGTTGGTTCTCTCCTATAACTGAAATCGACTTTTGTGGACACGCCACACTGGCCTCTTCGTTAGTGCTGTTTGATGAGTTTGGCATTAATGGCACGATTGAATTTCATACTCTGGAAGTAGGAACCCTCACCGTAGAGAAGAATGCGCAAGGTAAGATCGAGATGACGTTCCCTGCTCGTCCTCCAAAAGCCGTTTCTGATATTCCCTCGGCATTGATTGATGGCCTAAGTTGCGATGTGGAACGCGTACTGCTTAGCCCTCAAGCGTATTTCGTGGTGGTCGGCAACCAGCAGGAGGTACTTGAGGTTCAATACCGTTCAGAGCACCTCAAGACACTCGCTCCTTACGATGTGGTCGTTACCGCGAAAGGTGATCAACAAGACTTTGTATCGCGTTACTTTTGGCCTGCAAATGGTGGTGACGAAGACCCCGTAACTGGCTCGATTCACGCTGGGTTAGCACCGTTCTGGGCAGAAGCGTTAGGCAAAGCATCACTGGTCGCTTACCAAGCTTCTCAGCGCGGAGGTATTTTGCACTGTGAAGTTACTGGCGAACAAGTAAGAGTATCTGGCGACGGCGTGCTCTACATGAAAGGCCAGATTTTTGTTTAAATGATATTCATGTAATCAACTTAAAAGAGCCAAGTAAAGCACGGCTTCAGCAGGATAAAGCCAGTTTCAATAATTAATCAATTGATGAATATTGAAGGAATTAACTTCCTAGCCGGACAAAACTGACTCACGTTACACTGAATGCAGTCCCACACTCTTCTATAGCTTGATACGAATTCGAGCTCACCTTCTTAGAGGAAGCGTCGCATGATGAAGCGAATCATTCTTGGCACCCTAGCCCTGACTCTTTTAACTGCCTGTTCCAAAGATGACGGACAGCAAGCCCTTGGCACACTGGAACGTGACCGCGTAACCTTTACTGCAACCTCTAGCGAGATAATTCGTGCCCTACCCATCAAGGAAGGCAGCCAAGTCACCGAAGGAGAAGTGCTGGTTCAGCTCGATACAAAGAACCAAGAAGCCGTTTTAGCTCACGCCGTAGCCGAACAAGCCAAGGCTGACGCCTATCTTTTGAAATTGACCAATGGTGAGCGACCAGAAGACATTGCCGCAGCGCAAGCACGCGTTGCCAGAGCGGAAGCTCAATTGGTTGAAGCGCAAAAGAACTACCAACGTAAGGCGGAGTTAGTTCGTAAAAAACTCATCAGCCAATCAGAAAAAGACACCGCTTTAGCAGCCAGAGATTCTGCCCGTGCTGAATTGGACTCATCACAAGAAGAGTTCAGCAAACTGACCGCTGGCTCTCGCCCTGAAGATATTGAACAAGCGAAAGCCGCACTCATGGCAGCAAAAGCCGATGTGGCACTGCAAGAACAGAAACTGGCAGAACTCACCATCACCGCCACGCGAGATGGCTTGTTAGATAACCTACCGTTTAACCTTGGCGAACGCGTCCCTGTCAATGGAGTGGTTGCTGTAATACAAGCCAGTCGCGTCCCATACGCTCGCGTTTACGTTCCTGCCAACTACCGAGTCGATTTTGTGCCGGGTAATACGGTTAACGTGCATGTAGATGGCGTTGAGCAACCTTATAGCGGCACCGTTCGTTGGGTTGCGACTGAGCCTTCATTCACGCCCTATTTCGCGCTTACCGAGGAAGAACGCTCGCGTTTGATGTACCTAGCAGAAGTCGACCTACAAGACTCAGCACAATCCTTGCCTTCAGGTATTCCAGCGCAAGTGGATTTGGTGGAGTAAGCCAATGACCGAATACGCTATTCAAGCTGAAAATGTAGTGAAGAAGTTTGGTGACTTCACCGCCATCAACAACATCACGCTCAATGTGCCCAAAGGCAGTATTTATGGTTTTCTTGGCCCCAACGGCTGCGGTAAATCGACAACCATTCGTGTGTTAACAGGCCTACTCAGCCCAAGTGAGGGCAATGTTGATGTACTAGGACTCGAGATCCCAAAACAATCGGAATTGCTGCGTCTTAAGATTGGCTACATGACACAAAAGTTCTCCCTCTATGATGACCTGACGGTTCAAGAGAATCTTGAGTTTATTGGACAAATCTTTGGTATGGAAACCAAGGCTCTGAAAGCTCGCATCGAAGAACAACTATCCACCTACGGTCTCGACCAACTACGTAAACAGCGCGTCGGCGGAATGAGTGGCGGTCAGAAGCAGCGCTTGTCTCTCGCCGCAGCCACCATGCACAAACCAGAACTGTTGTTTCTCGATGAGCCCACATCTGCGGTTGACCCAGAGAACCGACGCGATTTCTGGGAGCAGTTGTTTGATCTCTCTGACCAAGGCACCACGATTTTGGTCACAACGCACTACATGGACGAAGCAGAGCGCTGCCATCGTCTGGCGATTATGGAAGCGGGGGAAATCCGCGCCGATGGTGAGCCAGAAGAACTCATGGCGCAAATGGGCGTTAACATCGTCGAAGTCAAAGCGGACAACCTACGCGAGCTAAAAGAGAAAGTCATTCAGCGCGAAGAAGTCCGTTCTGCCGCACAGCTCGGCATTCGCTTACGCATTTTGATCCACCAGCACATCGAAGAACCGATCGAATGGTTAACCCAAACCTTTCCTGAGCTTGAGGGCTGCGAGATGAACATTGCTCGTCCTAGCTTGGAAGATGTGTTTGTCAGCGTTACGGGAGAAGGTCGCCAATGATGAAATCTATTGCCCGTATGAAAGCGGTGATGATCAAAGAGATCCGTCAGCTTTCACGTGACCGCATTACCTTTGGCATGGTCGTGATGATCCCACTGATTCAGCTTTTGCTGTTCGGCTTTGCCATTAATACCGATATTCGCAATATTCCCGTTGGCGTCGTCGATCAAAGTGGCAGTACTGCCGGGCGTGTGATTACCGAGTCCGTCAAAGTCACACAAGTGGTCGATGTGGTTGAAACCTTCGCTACCGCATCAGAAGCCGAGCAAGCCATTCAAGACGGCTTGGTACGAGCGGCTTTAATTCTGCCTAGCGACTTAACCCAACGTATGGTGCAAGGTCGAGAGCTTGGCCAGTGGATAGTAGATGGTTCAGACACCATGATCAGCTCTGCGATTCTCTCGCTACAAACCATGCCGTTAACGGATTTTGATTTTGAGATACGCCCTGCCCCAACCAAAACCTTTGAAGTTGCGCTGTATTACAACCCGAGTCGGCGCTCGGCGGTGAACATTGTCCCCGGTTTGTTGGGCGTAATTCTGACCATGACGATGATCTTGTTCACCAGTGCAGCCATTGTTCGAGAACGGGAACGTGGCAATTTAGAGTTACTGATTACTACACCAATCCATTCCATCGAGCTCATGGTAGCGAAGATCATTCCCTACATCTTTGTTGGTCTGATACAGGTGTTTATCATTTTAGGCTTGGGGCACTGGATATTTGGTGTGCCGATAAACGGTGCCATTAGTCAGATACTATTTGGCACGCTGTTGTTTATCGCCGCGAGTTTAACCTTAGGTTTGGTGATATCCACCATTGCGACGACACAGCTACAGGCAATGCAAATGACGGTGTTTATTCTTTTGCCATCGATTCTTCTGTCCGGATTTATGTTCCCTTATGAAGGAATGCCCATCGCGGCACAATGGATATCCGAAGCGCTGCCTGCCACCCACTTTATGCGAATTATTCGTGGTGTGGTGCTGCGTGGTGCAGACCTAATGGAGCTATGGCGAGATACAGTTTGGTTACTTGGATTCACCGTTATCGGCCTTATTGTCGCTTCATTTCGCTTCAAAAAATCACTCGACTAATTCCACGATATTGCGTTCATTCCTTAAAAGTAAATTACCACCTTCTAAAGAAGGTGGCTTTGTGTGAGCCCCCTAAAAGGGGGCCTTTGTTTAGTCCAGCGCC
>NZ_JAWPOX010000716.1:0-623 GCF_033344475.1 Vibrio sp. 1288 | reverse complement strand
TACAGTTAAAGCTTGGTGTGATTGATGAACAAATGAAACAACGTTCGTTGACCGTTGCAAAAGTATTGACTGAAGTACGCAAACAAACTGGCGTAGTATTCCCTGCTGACCAGTAAACTTGTGCATGGTATAGCCAAAAGCTGATAGTAAGAAGCCCTCAGTTGAGGGCTTCTTTGTTAATACTAAAACTTAGGCTGTAGCTTGCTTTATCGCAAGTTTGTGTATGGTTTTACTGTAAGTAAGGTAAGCAGAAATACCCGCCATAATATTACCCACACACGCACCAAACAGCAGACCTCTGATACCGCCCAGTTGTGCACCCAGCCATAGGCAAGGTAGGAAGAAAACAAACAAGCGTAATGCCGAAATGGTTAATGCTGTGTACGATTTCCCTAGCGCATTGCAAATCGACACCATCAGCATACAAACGCCAAGAGAGCCCAAACTTATCGGCACAATCATTAGATGCATGTGGAGCACTTGTTCTACTTGGGTATCACTTGTCATTAACAATGCGAGCGGGTTTGCAAGCAAGAAGGTAATCGCTGCAATCAAAAGCTGGAAGCCAAGAATGAACTTAACCGCTATTCCAACCAGAGATTGAATGTCTCGATAGTTCTTTG
>NZ_JAWPOX010000715.1:0-623 GCF_033344475.1 Vibrio sp. 1288 | reverse complement strand
TTATAGTTTTTCTAGCTGGTGGCTAGATTTGTCACGTTTGGCCTTGGCCAGTTTTTGCACTTTTTCCAACAGGACTTTGTGACTCCATGGCTGTTGATTTGGACTAAAACGTGCTCTGTTCATGGCATCGAGTTCGAGTTTGACCGCTTGAACATCTTCGGGATTTAGTCGGTCACGATGGGTACTCAAGTACTCGTTTACTGAGCGTTCGATTTTCGCTTCGTCGCCTTCATTAATGATGCGTTTCAACGCTTCAACGCAAAGTGGTTTTTCTGATGCCGACAATGGTTCTGTGGAAGCAACAGGACGCTTTTTCCAAATGACGAATGCAATTGCGGAAGTAAGAATCCACAAGCCTGCAAAAACAAAAGTGAGCGTTTGCCAGAGTTTATCGACGCCATTTTGTTGGGCAGGAGCTGCATTTGAAACGGTTGGTATAGGAAGCGCGGTTTCAGGTAAGGTAATCAAGCCTGCATCGCTTTGTTCCACATTCAGTTTTAGCTCAGACAAGTTTGCCTGCTTTGCTTCATCGCTTTTACTGTCCCCCCAATTCAGTGTGTAGCCTGGCAGCGTGAATTCGCCTGCTTCTGTTGGGATCAGCACTTGTTTTACCGTCATGATTA
>NZ_JAWPOX010000714.1:0-623 GCF_033344475.1 Vibrio sp. 1288 | reverse complement strand
TATCTCTGGAAAAGAGGTCCCTCAGGTGTTGTTTCAAGACAATGGCTATAAGTTGCTGAATGTGTGGGCGTCATGGTGTGGGATCTGTAAGAAAGAACATGACACACTTTTGCAGATAGCGGGTGCGGGAGTGCCGATCATTGGTTTGAATTATCGAGATAATAACTCTGCCGCTCAAAACTACTTGAGCTCTAAAAACAATCCTTATCAAGAAGTGATTAGTGACCCAAATGGCGAATTAGCGGTTGAGCTGGGAGTGATAGGTACACCAGAAACTTATCTTATTGATCAAAATGGCAAGGTTTTGATCAAATATCGGGGAGCAATCACGATCGACAAATGGAACTCAATATTTTCTAGGTATTTTAATGGCGCTATTTAAATATATATTTATTACCGTTTTTGCACTTGCATTATATTCTCCTGTGAGCAATGGGAGTGAAATTAAGCAGAACGTTGATCTTTTTGAATTTCAATCTGTAGAAGTGCAACAACGAGCAACCTCGCTCGCTAAGACATTGCGCTGCCCACAATGCCAAAACCAGAACTTGATTGAGTCCAATGCGCCAGCGGCTAAAGATCTTCGGTTAAAGGTCTATACGATGGTCAATGAAGGTAGCTCC
>NZ_JAWPOX010000713.1:0-623 GCF_033344475.1 Vibrio sp. 1288 | reverse complement strand
ATCGCCACTGTGTGCTTGGCACAACAGGCGTAGAGCTTCTGGATGGATTACCTCCAGTGCTTGACTACGATTTCCAAGTTAATAAAGGGATGGATCCGGACGCACACCCTTACGGCATCTTCTTCCATGACGTGGCTGACACCAAAACTACGGGTGCAAATGAGTTTCTGAAATGCAATAAAATAGATACCGTCGTAGTTGGTGGATTAGCGCTCGATTTCTGCGTCAAGAAATCCGTTATGCAAGCGTTAGATCTCGGCTTTAAGGTGATTGTGAATCTAGCTGCAACTCGCGCCGTTCTGCCAGATACGGTCGACAGCGTGATCGCAGAGATGAAAGAAAAAGGCGCACTGTTTGTTGCAAATGCCGATGACATTATTGTTGAGCGCTTCGCGTAATTAACCGCTTTCCTTGTGTAAAAACGGCCCAGATTTCTGAGCCGTTTTTATTTGCTTATTTTGGGATCGCGTCTTACTCATCATTTGCTTGCTTGGTTTTTCTTGATCTGTTTTTGCTCTATTTATTCTGAAGAGATTTCAACACTTCCGACTGGCCATAAATCTCTGCAAACGTCTTCAAGTCGAGTCCGGCTTTGTTGCGCAAATCGGGCGAACATTCCGCTT
>NZ_JAWPOX010000712.1:0-624 GCF_033344475.1 Vibrio sp. 1288 | reverse complement strand
TCAAGCGTTAGGCTGTGCAAAATCTAACCTTGAATAAGCGGTATGTTATCTCATCACTGGCAAAACATCATGCATCGTGTGCTCAGCAGTCAATGCGGTTTATGTCGCTTCCCGATTCAGGCTACCGCTCAACCCAATGCGCTGCGTTGGTGTGATCACTGTTATCAATATCTTACGCCAGTAAAACGCTGCCAACGTTGTGGATTGAGCTTAAAAGCTGAGGAAGCGAATATAGAGAGTATTTGCGGCGAGTGCCTCTCCGAGCCTCCCCCTTGGCAACGGCTATTTACCTTGGGAGACTACGACTTTCCGCTGTCTCGAGAAGTACAACGCTTCAAAGATCACGGACAAACATGGCATGTTCACGCTTTAACGCAATTGCTTGCCCAGCGCATTTCAACTCCCGCTCCGCTTATCACCACAGTGCCATTGCACTGGCAACGCTACTTGTATCGAGGCTTTAATCAGAGCGACATACTGGCGCGACATTTGGCTGGTCACCTTAATGTGAGGTTTGATAATCACGTGTTTCGCCGCGTAAAACACGTCCAGTCGCAGCGTGGGTACAAGAAATCCAGCCGAGAACAGAATTTAAAAGGCGCTTTCACCTGAAATCAGCCCCCA
>NZ_JAWPOX010000711.1:0-624 GCF_033344475.1 Vibrio sp. 1288 | reverse complement strand
AAAAGAAGTGGCGAAACGTGCAGCAAGTCGCGACGATTTTTTCAGTAATGTATTACCGACGTATCATCAACTAATGACGGAGTTGATGGATGCAAGAAGCTCGCACTTGCATGAACAATCACAGTTCTTCCAAGGCTTCTTAACCCAAGAAGGCTTGATTGAAGAGTCACGCTTTGCGCCAATGTACGGCATTTATGGCATGGCTGAAGCGGTCAACTTACTTCTTGAAAAAGAAGGGCAAACCTCCCGCTACGGACAAGACGAACGTGCAAATGCATTAGGCCATGAGATTTCAGCGACACTAGCGACATTGGTTGATTCTACGGCTGTGAGATATGGCTTAGAGGGCAAAGCGTTGTTGCATGCTCAAGGTGGTATCAGTCTCGATCTGGATGTAACGCCAGGTGTGCGCCTTCCTTACGGTAACGAGCCAGACCCTGTTACTTATGTACAAGCAACTGCGGCGCATCATCAATATTATCGAGCGGGTATCAGCGATATTCTAACGATTGATGAAACGGTGAAGTCAAACCCAGAAGCCATGTTCAATTTATGCAAGGGCGCGTTGAACGCGGGGTATCGAGAGTTCACCGCAAACGTCACATCGAATGATTTAGTTCGAGT
>NZ_JAWPOX010000710.1:0-624 GCF_033344475.1 Vibrio sp. 1288 | reverse complement strand
CCAAGCCAGCAATGGAACATTGGAATAACCTGACAGCTTTTCACTAACTGCCTTCCTAATTCGCGAGCAGGAAAGTCGGCGTGAATACCTGCACGCCATTGATCGACTAATGTCACCCATTCTGAAAAATCGTAACCCGCGCTGAATTTTTCGATGTCGCTGTAATCAAGTAGCCAGCCCGCTAATGCATCGTTGCGATTGGTCGCAATACCCATTGCTTTTACCCAAACGTCGACTTCTTCTGGGTTTGGCGGCTGCGTATCGTAGCGAATAAACTCGACATCGACACTGTGCGGTTTGAGCAAATGTTTAATTGCTTTGGCAATGACAGGAAACATCGGATGTTTTTTCTGATAAGCGACGGTAATCGATTTACCTTGTTGCGGGACTTCACCCACTGATGTCGGCCTTAAGTCAATCCACCCCGGTTTTAAACCAAATGCTTGCAGTACACCCAGTTCAATCACTTTATCTTGGGGAACGTGCGCGTAGATTTGATGACTATTTAGTGTTTGGCTTAAAAATTCGGCCCAACGTGGGTCTTTTGCGATGCCGGTGTTTTTGTTAAGCAGCAAGAAGGTACAACCCGGATCGAGTTCCACTTCATCGGTCGACGCTTGTTTG
>NZ_JAWPOX010000709.1:0-624 GCF_033344475.1 Vibrio sp. 1288 | reverse complement strand
AACCTTCTGTGTCATGTCTCCTGTGCTCAACGAAATCAATGACACGGCTATCCAGCCATACCTCAACGAACAAGTGACAGCGCGCGAAGCATTCGATGCAGCGCAAGTGCCGATGAAGGCCTTCATGCTTAAGCAAACGCGTATCAAGGATTTGGAAACCTTCGTAAATATGTCGGGCGAGCAAGTAACCAATCCAGAAGATGTGTCGATGGCGGTGTTGATTCCCGCTTTTATCACCTCGGAGCTGAAAACGGCCTTCCAAATCGGTTTCATGTTGTTTCTGCCGTTCTTGATCATCGACTTGGTGGTGGCATCGGTTTTGATGGCCATGGGTATGATGATGCTATCGCCAATGATTGTATCGCTACCGTTTAAGTTGATGCTGTTTGTGTTGGTGGATGGTTGGAACTTGATATTGTCGACCTTAGCCGGCAGTTTTGCCCTTTAGATTGGCACAGAGAAAAGAGGTAAGACATGACTCCTGAAATGTTTGTCGAGCTTTTCCGTGAAGCACTGTGGATGGTGTTGATCATGGTCTGTGCCATTATTATTCCCAGTTTGCTCATCGGTTTGGTCGTGGCGATTTTTCAAGCCGCGACGTCAATTAACGAACAGACATTAAGC
>NZ_JAWPOX010000708.1:0-625 GCF_033344475.1 Vibrio sp. 1288 | reverse complement strand
ATTCTCCTCATCAATGATAGTCCAACGGCCGTCACCTTCATTCAGTGCTCCGATAATAACTAGCTGGTTAAGAATGGCAGGATCGGTCGTGTGCAGCTGTACAACCAGTTCAGTCACCACCTCATCCGAAGAAGCATCAAACTCTTGGTATTTAATGATGTTTGCACCAGCTTGACCGCCCGCAGAGGTGTTGATTGTAAAGTCGATTGCACCTTGCGCATCCGATTTAACAACGTCTATCGCAGTACCATTACTTTCTGTGACCAACAAGCGCGTTTGATCGCCTATCGCACCAGAGGTATCTTCCGGCTCAACAACCGGATTCACTTGAACGTGAACCGAACCAGTAATCACCGCTTCTGCAATCCCTTGTCCTGGATTTGCCGCATCAACGTACTCATGGTCAATCTCTTTCACAGTCAACGTTGTGCTCAAATCAAAGTCGGTACTGGAATCTTGTTCCAACTCAACTTGAACATAACCACTCTGAGTAACGCGAGCAGAGAAGTCTTGCTCCGATTCATTGGCTTGTGGCGTTAATGTTAACGTACCAGCGACGAGCGTTTGCGCTACACCATCCACGAACACGGTACAACTAGGAGGGAAGCCAGAAATCGTCACTTCT
>NZ_JAWPOX010000707.1:0-625 GCF_033344475.1 Vibrio sp. 1288 | reverse complement strand
AACTTTATTCATCGCAAGCCGATAACGGCGTATCAAAAACAGATGTTGGACTCGTTTGGTTCTCTTTTCTCACAAATTTATATCCGTAAGCGCCAAGAGCAAAATGTGCGCATGTTGCACTCAAGCATGGTTGAGTTGTCGCGCTGTACAACCGTTAGTGATGTGTGTAAGTCGGCGGTGACTTTCGCGATTAAAAACCTCGGTATTGATCGTATGGCGGTATTTTTGACCGATGAAAACTGCTCATACATGCAGGGCACTTGGGGCACGGACATTCAAGGGAATGTCGTCGATGAGTCCTATTTCTTTGGTGAGACGCAAAACTTTTCTCTGATCAATTTAGCTCGCGCCGTACCGAGTGAAGTCGCATTCGAAGAATCCGTTCCCATTTATCACGACTGTAATATCGTCGGTTTTGGTTGGGCGGCAATGACGGTTCTCACCTCAAACAGCAGTGGCCCCATCGCTTTTATTGCCGTCGACAACCTGCTCACTCGCGCGCCGTTAACCTCTCAACTGCGCGAAGTGATTCGTATGTTCTCTTCCAGTTTGGCCGAGGTGCTGCAACGCACTCAAGCTCAAGAGGCGATTCGAGAGTTAAATGAAAACCTTGAGTTAGAAGTGC
>NZ_JAWPOX010000070.1:0-5040 GCF_033344475.1 Vibrio sp. 1288 | reverse complement strand
CTGTGACTGAAGCATAGGAGTTCCCTCCAATCGTTGCCTACTTTAAGTATAACAACAGTTAAAGGGAACATAGCCATGGAGTTAATCCTCGTGATTGTCCTCCTCTCTATCCTTTCACTTTTTGCAGCCAGCCGTTTTATGGGCTCTGGCAGTTTTTCTGCATATGCATTACAAGAACGTGTGATTTCTGTGATTCGCCAAGTGCAGGTTAACCGCATGCAATCGAACATTGATGAAGCAAATTTAGGTGATGATTTTCGTTTGCAAGTTTCTAGCTCATGCATTGGTTCAGTTGCTGCCTGCACACTAACAGGCAGTGCACAAGATGCTCGTAGTGACGTAGTTATTGATAAATCCGCAAAGTTTTCACTGACCAATGCCGTAACTAATCCAATCGAGTTTAATTTGTTGGGTAATCCTATAAATTCTGCGAGTGGTGGGGTTTCAATCCTGATTGAAGATAAACATGGTCGAAGCCGCTGCCAAGTTGAAATTAATTCTCAAGGTTATGTTTCTAAAGGTACATGCTCATGAAGAAATCTAGTGGCATGACTTTAATAGAAATGATCATCGCGATTGTTTTGATGGGCATTGCGATGGTGGCGTTTACTTCTTTTCTTGTCCCTCAGATTCGAGATTCCGCCATCCCTCATTATCAAACCCGCGCCTCTGCTTTAGCACAAAGCTTTATGTCACAAATTCTTGCGCGTGGTTTTGATGAAAATAGTGATTTGGCTGGTGGCGAGACCCGATGTGGTGAGGGGTTAGTGGGTAGTGAGCAAGAAACATGTACCGTAAGCGGTAGTTTAGGTGCAGAAGAGGGGGCGATTGCAAGCTTTGATGACGTTGATGATTATATTGGCTGTTGGTATACCCAAAGTACGCATACTAGTTGTAATTCGACGCCACAGTACGAACTGAGTAATGTTCTTGGAACGTCGATTGAAAGTGATTACACCAACTTCAGAGTTGAAGTGGATGTCGTGTATGTTAACGAGAGTGGTTCAGTGTCAAACGACATTGAAGACTATAAACGAGTCACATTGACCATTCACGCAGGGCGAACGCAATCATTGAAACTTACTGCCATTAAAGGTAACTACTAATGAAAAATCGTGGTTTCACTTTAATAGAAATGGTCATCACTATTGTGGTTGGTAGTTTTATCATGCTTGGAATTGCTGGCTATTTGCAGTTAGGAGCAAAGGGCTATGCCGACACTATCGATAGGCAGAAACTACAAACTCAGGCTCAGTTCGTTATTGAGAAAATGTCTCGAGAAATTCGTCATGCGGTGCCGAATAGTTTTTTTATCAATGAGAAAGAGAAAAACTGTCTGATGTTTATGCCGATAGAGCATTCTGGTTTTTATGCAATTTCTGGAAATGATATACAGTTTGTGGTTGGTTTTTTTGGTACTAATGCTCCCGAATTTGATAGTGGCTTGAAAATGGTGATTAACCCAACACGGCTAAGTGATTTAACCTCATCCACTCATAGTGTTGATGTTGGAGCGCTTTCTCCAGATTCGGATAAAGCATATAAGATTATTGATGGCGCTAGTTTAGTAACCAGTCGCTCCGTTTCTAATCGACACTATCTCTATGATCCATCTAAGTCAGTGAAATATTGCTTTGTAGGCCCACAGATACAGCGTAACGGCGAAATAATTGCCGACAATCTTGTTTATGTTGATGATCAATCTCAGAGTTATTTCAAATATGACGATACATCGCTTCATCGAGGCGGGCTCGTGCATCTGAGGTTCGTGTTTGAACAGTCCGGTGAAAGTAGTGTGTACCAACAAGATGTGCAGGTGTTAAATGTTCCGTAATCGTCAACAAGGCAATGTACTAATCGTGACTCTGTTTGTCATTCTTGTGATGGGCTATTTAGCGGCATCTTTGATTAAGGTGAGTTGGTCGAACCAAAGCGGAGTAACGCGGGAATTTTTGGGGACTAAAGCATGGTTTACCGCTCAGTCGAGTAATGACTGGGTGTTAACTCAGTTTTTCCCTTTAGATGAATCTGCTGCTGTTGCAACCCGTTGCGATGCTATCGAGGCAGAAAGCGTTAAGCCCGACAGCGGCTTGTTCGATCAGGCATGCAAAGTGACAACGATTGAATGTCAGAAGGCAGGTAAGCTACCAGGTGACTTTCCTGGTAAAGAAGTGGAGCTATATGTGGTTAAAAGTGTGGCTGTTTGTGGTTCTGGAGTGTCTAAAGTTCAACGTCAGCAAGAAGTTTGGGTAAGGGAGTAAAATACAATGAAAAAAATAATAACATCGTTACTTACGGTAGCGCTTTTCCTTTTTTCGTCAATCAGTTTTGCTGCAGTAAATAACAACCCTCAGTTTGAATTTGGCACTGTGCCAGCAGATAAATGTACTGTAGCAGGGCCAAGTGTGACTTGTGACATCGAGTTTCAGAATTCTTACTCACAACCTCCTCTGGTTTTTGTTATGCCGACGATCGATGCGAGTCGCTCTAACTTTGATAGCAAGACCACAGAATACCCTTCAGATTTGAAAATCTGGTCTATCAGTTCATCCAAAGCAACAATAAAGCAGTTATTACCTCCTCACAGAGCCGCTTGCCGCTATCTAAAATACAATCGTAAAAACGATAAATGGCAATGTAAAAACACTGGCGAGAGAATAACTTATGTTGATGCACCTATGAATGATATTGACTACTTGGTAATGGAACCAGGCGTTATTAAGTTTGATAGTGGTGCCATGCTTGTTGCAGGCAAAGTGAGCTCTAAACATACATTTTCTAATAAGCCTGATGGGACAAATAACATCAGCAAGCAGGTTAATTTTATTAACTTTGGTTTGAACACTGCTTTTTCAAAGCCACCAGGTGTTTTGGTTCAAATTCAAACTCGAAACAATATGGTTGGTAGCCAACCACTTTGGCTAAATACGATCGCTCTAGATCCTACTCGTACAGGCTTTTCATTAATCATTGACCGCTCTGAAGTGACAAAAAATGCGGTACTTGATCAACCTGAAGAAGTGGCGTTTGTGGCAGGCTATGGTGAAGGTTTTACTCAAGGGCGAAAATTTTGGCTAGGTAATGGTTCAACCCGTAATACGCTTAGCGCTCTGAATGATAATGTCATTAAACCAGTTACTGAGGGCTGTAAGCAGCTTAGCTACTTCCCGGTTACTGGCTTCAAATCTGCTCCGGTTTTATTGGCGTCTAAGCGTACTCGAAATGGTAATAACGGTGGTTGGCTAAGGCGTTGTTCTGTGACTAAAACCAGCGTTGCTTTGATTAATGAAGAAGATATGGATAGAGATGCTGAACGTGGTCACGTTGTTGAGCCGTTTTCATACTTCTTATTCGATAAGCCTCCTACAAGTGAAATTTGTGAGTTGTTTCCATCTCCAGTTCAAACTTGGACTGGCAATTCTAATGCGCTTCTAAAGATGAAAAATAATGCTCGGATTTCAGGGGCCCCTTATGTGAACGGTAAGCGTTACGTTGGTTTTCCTCAGTCGAAAATTACTTTAGAAAATAATGCATCATGTGACGATGAAGGTTGTTTTGGTAATGAAGGACTGATGATTAAACGGTTGGAATTAGAGAGTTTTAAGACTAGCTCTAAAGAGGTTGTTGTCGATCATCAGGAGAGTAAAACATTTTCTAGTTATGAGGTACTGGAAAAACTAGAAGTGAAAAACAATGCTAAAGTTACATTTAAAACGGGAACTTACTGGATAGAAGAGCTAAAGGTTGATAACAGCGCACAAATAAATATTCCAGACTCACAAAAAGTGCAAATTCATGTGAAAAAGCTGGAGCTGAAAAACAATGCGAAATTTTATACAGTCGGAAAAGCCGAGCTGATAATCATTGGTCATGGTAACGATAAAATTACTCTTGATAACAGTGCTGAATTGACAGGACTGCTCTATACAGAAGCAAGTGTAGAGTTAAAAAACAATGCAGTAGTTTATGGTGCGGTTACTGCTCGAAGTATTTCGATGGATAACTCGGCAAGTATCATTGCTACAGACAACCACTGTTTTACACCTTCAGATGATTATGAAGTAACGCTATCACCAGCAGCACAATATGCGTTGATGTGCGGAACAGAACAACCTAGTTTTGCAATAGAAACCAAGAACAATGGCTATGCGGAAAGCACTGGCGTTACTGTGCAGGTTTACCCTGATGCAGATAATTTTTCTATAGATGTTGTAGAAAGCACTGGTACTGGCTCTTATCCTAGCTTTACGACAAGCAATGTGTCTTCGAAACTTGGTAAGTTGAAACTGCAAGTGAGCGTTAAAGATCAAAGTAGTATTGATCTTGATGAAGAATATACGTTAAAAGTTACAGTGGACAATGACTCATCAAAAACGCAGACATCAACTTTCAAGTTTGTGCCATTTAAATTTTCAGCTGACGACCAGTATGTAATCGCAGGAAAGCTGAAAGAGGTTGAAGTAAAGGCTCAGGCATGCAATGACGATAATGAAGTTGACGATATTGACTATGACGGTAAGCCGGATGTTTCATATCAATGGGTACGCCCTGCATCAGGTGCTGTTGGCTCTTTAACTTACTCCCCATCATTTTCCAGTGGAAAATCTTCTAAAGGTTTAACTCTGGAAGATTCAGGTGAAATGTTAGTTACTCTGACTGATGATAACTTCACTTGTAGTGGTGATGATTGTCCGATTGAAGGTGACGGAAATACGAAGACACTAAAAGGCCAGTTCACCGTCTATTCACGTCCTTGGACATTTGCGATTTGTTCTCCGGATGATACGAATATGGATGGCAGTATTACGGATTCCAGTAGTGCAGCATTTACCGCAGCAGGGAACTCTTTTGAACTCTCTGTCCGTCCATTGCGCTGGGTGTCAGATGGTGATGACAGTGATCCCGAAGATGGAACAACAGAAATAGAAATATCCGGCTATTGTAGTTCACCCGTCACTCAGAATTTCTTTAGGCTATGTTCCCTTTAATTGTTGCTGAAGACTTAACATCCTGTTTTCATTAAGTTCTTCAGTAACTTCC
>NZ_JAWPOX010000706.1:0-625 GCF_033344475.1 Vibrio sp. 1288 | reverse complement strand
GAGCTTGAGACATGTCCATAAATCCTTGTATGTCGAACTACAAAAATACCAGTTTACAGGTCTCAAACCCTTTAACTGGTATCACGATATAAGCTATTTGTATGGGTTGTGGTATCAGAATACAAGTCTTTCTATAAAAAAACGGAGCTTTTTGATGGTTAGCTCCGCTTTCTGATTAACATTTACTCAACATTAGAAGTTAACCGTATGAATACTCATTTATAGAATTAACAATATGAATGACTCATTGTGTGACTCGGTTGAGTACGGCATACATATCACCACTACTATCTTGGATGGTGAGTTCATTTTCTTTTAGTTTGTACGTTGTGCCCTGCTCGCCGTTTTCATACAAAAGAACTAAATACTCGTCTTCAGTGTAAAACACGCCTTGTTTAACGGACTCTTCACCTGCTTCGTTTGAGACACGGAACAAGAACACGAAGTCAGGCTGCAAAATCAGATCCATGTGGTTAATGTTATTTGCCATCAATCCATCGCCAGAGACATGAGAGCTTGACCAAATACCGGCTAGAGCGTTCGATAACCCTTTAGTAAAAGTGACACCGTTTAAATCCAAGGTATTGTGATTGTTTCGGTAAGCGTAAATTTGGGGCTCATCGGT
>NZ_JAWPOX010000705.1:0-626 GCF_033344475.1 Vibrio sp. 1288 | reverse complement strand
GTGTTATCTGGTGACCATATTTATCGTATGGATTACGCAGCGATGCTTGAGGAGCATAAAGAGAAAGGGGCAAAGCTGACCGTCGCTTGTATGGATGTTCCAGTAAAGGACGCCTCTGCTTTCGGAGTAATGGGAATCGCTGAAAACGGACTGGTTAAGTCTTTTGTCGAGAAGCCCGAAAACCCACCTACTCTTCCAGACGATAAAACCAAGAGCCTTGCATCAATGGGGATCTACATCTTTGATATGGATGTGCTCAAAGAAGCGCTGACCGAAGATGCGAAACTGGAAACGTCTAGCCATGACTTTGGCAACGACATTATTCCAAAATTGATCGACACCGAATCGGTTTACGCTTACAAGTTTTGTGGCAGCAAAGGTCGTGTCGATAAAGATTGTTACTGGCGTGATGTCGGGACAATTGACTCCTTCTATGAAGCTAATATGGATTTACTGGAACCAGTACCTCCGATGAACCTTTATCAATCTAACTGGGCTATCCGCACTTACGAACCTCAATTTCCACCAGCGAGAACCGTCTCTTCTGCAACAGGAAACGAAGGTATTTTCATCAACTCGATCATAGCTACCGGTGTTATCAACTCAGGCGGCTCAGTCCAGCACTC
>NZ_JAWPOX010000704.1:0-626 GCF_033344475.1 Vibrio sp. 1288 | reverse complement strand
TTGGCTACGCCGCATGCTGGATGAAAAAGACGATGGACCGCAAAAGCAAGTAGAAAGCCATAAACTTAATGCGATGAGTGCCTTTGCAGAAGCGCAAACCTGTCGTCGTCAGGTTCTGCTCAACTACTTTGGTGAATACCGCGAGAAGCCTTGTGGTAACTGCGATATCTGCCTCGATCCACCCAAACATTTTGATGCGACAGAAGAAGCGCGAAAAGCGTTGTCGTGTGTTTACCGCGTTAACCAAAGCTTTGGTATGACGTATGTGGTTGAGGTGCTGCGTGGTATGCAAAATATCCGCGTGCGTGAACATGGCCACGATAAGATCTCTACATACGGCATTGGCCGCGATCACAGCCATGATTACTGGGTGAGTATCTTCCGCCAGTTAATCCACAAAGGACTGTTGTTTCAAAACATCACCCGAAACTCGACGTTGCAACTGACCGAGGAAGCTCGACCATTATTGCGCAGGGATGTGTCGCTCGAGCTAGCGGTTCCTCGTTTGGATACCGCAGCACGCGCTGCGAAGTCGGACAAACTGACCAGCAAAAACTACGATAAGAAGCTGTTTGCGAAATTACGCAAGCTGCGTAAGTCGATTGCCGATGAGGATGGCTTACCAC
>NZ_JAWPOX010000703.1:0-626 GCF_033344475.1 Vibrio sp. 1288 | reverse complement strand
GCATGGCTACCTTGGATAAGTGACACCAAAACCAAGAACTTCACCACTGATTTATCGGTAAGCAGTGCGGATAATTTCGGACGTTCAGCATGCTGGTCACCGCGAGTGACAGGCATTGGATTGATGCTACGCATCGCGAAAAGCAATGAAAAGAACACCCCCACCATCGCGGTGTACAGAATCATATCCGAGCCAAATTCTGCGACAAGGAAACCCACCACCGTTGAACCCGCAATGAAGGCTATAGAACCCCACAAACGCGTGCGCCCGTAATCCAACATTTTCAAGCGAGCGTAGTAGTTTGCCATCGCGTCTGATAGCGGAACTACCGGACCACAACACAAGTTAAACAACACCGTTGCCAATGCCATAAGCCAAAAACTGCCGCCCGTAAAAAAGTGGAAACCAACAAAAATGAGGGCTGCAAAGCTCAACCAACGCAACGTTGGCATTAGATGTTCAACTCGGTGTACACGCGGGGTAATGACGAGGTTAGCCACGCAGCGTGTCGCCAAACCTAAACCAACCAGTAAACCAATGTCCGTGGAAGAAACGCCCTGTTCTTTAAACCACAACGACCAAAATGGCAGGTAAACGCCATACGCAAAAAAGAATCCGAGAAAGTA
>NZ_JAWPOX010000702.1:0-627 GCF_033344475.1 Vibrio sp. 1288 | reverse complement strand
ATAGAAGAATAGACCGTTGCCATCAATGCCGCTTTGGGAGCCATGGCAATCGCGGGGAACAGTGCATCACCATCGTTAGAAATCGCATTTGCAATCTGCGCGGATAATGGTGCGGCACCAGTAATGTACAAACTAGTGACGAGAATCTGTGGGCCGCAGCCTGGTAGCATACCGATGGCTAAGCCAGCCAATGGCATCCAGATGCCCCAATTTGAAAAGGTAGCAGCCAAATCAACGCCTGAAAAATAGGTCGTTAATTCAAACGCAAGAAACGCCACGATAACCCACGCGCTGACAAAGTTGGTGTCTTGAGCTGCTTTTTGAATCGGGTGTGAATCAACGATTTTTTCATCTTCCGACACCGTCGATTGATAATCTCCCAACTCTTTTGTCATTGCCCACAACGACATGGAGACCACCGCAAATATCGCTCCTAGCCATTCAATGCTACTTGGACTCAAATTCAGTAGCTGATTGATATCCACTTGGAATGAGGTCAGTACGGCAACGATGCTCGCAGGGACTATCAACCACTTCCAGAATGCGCCTTGAAGATTAATCGCACGTTGCTCTAAAGGCGTGTATCGCTCGCTTTGATGCTGACAACAATGGTGGTGGGCGCTCGCT
>NZ_JAWPOX010000701.1:0-627 GCF_033344475.1 Vibrio sp. 1288 | reverse complement strand
GCGTCCAAGAGTCGTGCCTACTGCACGCTTACCTTGCGGATCTTTTAATGATGTTGAAACGCGAATGAAGTCATCACCAAGTGGTGCAAATAACGTTGCGATTGCTCCGGTATCACGCGTGAAGCTGTCGACCAGCTTTGTGTCGTTAATCAAACTTTCGCTGTATTGCGTGATATTTGGTACTTCATGGCCCATGAAGTCTACCGTGTAGTTTTCTACATAAACGCCTGCAAGGTAACCATTGCGAAAAGTTGATTCGAGTACTTGAGCAGTATGAAGGTAAGCATCGAACTGACCGGCAATGGTTTTTGCCATCGACTCGACTTTGGATTGATGTTCTCTCAACGTACTTTCTAGCAGCACGCCAGATGCGTTTCGATAAACGAGCGCAGCAATGCTGGAAAAGGCAATTACTAGGCACAAAGTGATGACTAACTTTAGTTGAAAGCCAACACTTTGATTTCTGTACTTTTCTAACATGGAATGTCTTCCTGATATATTTATAACTTATGAGTTTTGTATCGGCATGCTATCGGTTTATATGAATAATTTTTTGATATCTATTAATTAAATTGTCAAAAAACTCAGATAACCAATGAGTTAGTTAGAAAGTGACCGAGGAAGAAC
>NZ_JAWPOX010000700.1:0-627 GCF_033344475.1 Vibrio sp. 1288 | reverse complement strand
CGCAGCCATGGCGTCTAAGTTTTCTGTCAGCATCAATCGGCGTGCTTCACTTAAGCGTAACTTCTTTTGAAACTGTAATGGTGTCATGGACGTCATGGAGCGAAAGTGCGTGTAAAACGACGATTTACTCATACCTGTGTACGAAGCCAAATCTCCAACACTTAATGGTTTGACAAAGTTGTTTTTGAGCCAGTCGATGGCTTTGGCTATTTGATGGCTATGGCTGCCCGCAGTCACGATTTGATGGAGACGCGTGCCCTGTTCACTCATCAAAAGGCGATAAAAAATCTCCCGTTTAATGATGGGCGCTAAAATTTTGATGTTTTGGCCTTCGTCTAATAATTCTGCTAAGCGTACAAACGCATCCAATAGAGATTCCGACAACTCACCGACAGCAATGCCTTTTTGCGCTTCTTTGGCTTGAGTAAAGGCAAGTTCGCTATCGACAATCAGTTGGGAAATCTCGGTCAAATCCAGCTCCATGATCAGCTCTAAATAAGGTTGCTCCTCACTGGCTTCGATAATGTTGGCAATGATAGGGAGATCGACAGAAGAAATCAGGAAGTGGTTGGCATCGTAAATAAAGCTTTCCTCTCCCAATAAGACTCGCTTCCTGCCTTGCGCGAT
>NZ_JAWPOX010000699.1:0-627 GCF_033344475.1 Vibrio sp. 1288 | reverse complement strand
TTGGCGAAGCGGTGCAAAAGCACTTTCAGTTGGTAGGCATACCATGCAAACAATACCCATAGACCAATCAACCACACAGGGAGCCAAGGGGTAGGGAAAACCAAAAGCGAGAAGTGTTGATTTAGCGTATCGAGAACTAGCCCGAAAAAAGTGACAAAGGATATCGCTTTCACCGAATGAAACGCCGTCAGAATGGAATACACCAAGGTCGCCAACGCCAGTATCATCATCAACCATTGCCACTCAAAAGTACCAAGCACAGCAATAAACCAGCACAGTTGAAACCAAGTGGACGCAATCAACACTCTCATAATTGTTATGGGCGCTGGAAAGTCATGTGAACGGCGCTGATCGTACGTGCAAGAAAACCGCCTTCACAATAACTAAGGTAATAACGCCACATGCGGACAAACCGGTCATCGTACCCAAACCCTCGCACAGCATCCTCTGCGCGGTTAAAACGGCGATGCCACTCATTCAGTGTTTTTGCGTAATCTAGGCCGATGTCGAACAAATCACGAACCACCAAATCACTGTGCTTAGTGGCCGCTTGTGTCAAAGACGTCACCGACGGCAAGAAACCACCAGGGAAAAGGTATTCCTGAATAAAATCGACATTGTTGCTGT
>NZ_JAWPOX010000698.1:0-627 GCF_033344475.1 Vibrio sp. 1288 | reverse complement strand
GCCAATCAGGTAGGCTATGTTCACCCACTGCCAGCCGATGCCAGCCAAGCCACCAAAGATCGGCTGTGAAAGCACTTCACTAGGGGTTGCTCCCGTGTGAATACCTGTTTTAAAGGCATCCAGTGGAGTTGCCATTGTTACACCATCAACACCAGCGCGAACTTGTTGCAATGAAAGACCGTCATAATCAAAACCAGTGAAAATCAAAGAGAGGGTATCTGCGAAATTCACATGGTCTGGAATCAACAGTGTTGGTGCACTCCAACTGGTCATTTGAACCGGGAAGGAAATCAAAAGTACAACGTAGGCGACCATTGCTGGGTTGAAGAGATTCTGTCCAATGCCACCATAAAGGTGTTTGGCAATCACAATCGCAAAAATTAAACCAATAACTATGATCCACCACGGAGACCAAGGTGGAATGGCAACGGCGAGTAGCCATGCGGTGACAATTGCACTGTTGTCTCGTAACGCTCTCATTGGCGAGCGTTTACGACAGATCATCACGAGTGCTTCAAGTGATACTGCAACGGCGATAGCAAAAATCAGCTGGATTAATGTGCCCCAACCAAAGTAGTACGTTTGCGCTGCCAAGCCAGGGATAGCACATAAGGCTACCCATTTCAT
>NZ_JAWPOX010000697.1:0-628 GCF_033344475.1 Vibrio sp. 1288 | reverse complement strand
GGTCACAATGCTCGAGCTTACGATAAATTGCGTATTCGCCGCGATACTCAAATGGGCGAAGTGAGGCTAACCTCACAATCGCTAAACAGATTTTCTTGGAGTGAGGAAGAAGGTCGTGCAGTTGAAAGTAGCGATCAAAGTGCGGCGTGATTGAGGAGGTTGAAATCGACTTCTGAGCGGTAATTTGTCTTCGGATTTGCTCGATTTTGGTCTGCGATTCTTGCAGGCGCACTTCCAGGCTTTTGAGCATGTGCACTTGGCTTCGGAAAATACTTGGATGTTGCGCCTCGGCAATGGCTCTGCGAGCACGTGGCAACATCGATTTCATTTCACTTAAAAATGAACAACGTTCGAGCAGTACGCACAGATGGTAAAGATCATAGAAGTGCGACAGTTGATTGCTGACTAGTACCGCTCTGACTTGAGAAATAGCGGCTTTTAAATCACCACGAATCAGCGCGATGTGCGCGTCAATCAATGCAAATTGGGCTTTGAATTGCGAGTTCTTCTCTATTTCACCAATCAGTGGGTTTAATCCAAACAGGAGGTTTTCAAAGCATTGATTTGAAGGTGCATTGAGCGCTCTATATAAGTGGCAGCGCACAAAATTCAGTTTGGTGAAGATGCC
>NZ_JAWPOX010000006.1:0-189820 GCF_033344475.1 Vibrio sp. 1288 | reverse complement strand
CGTTACATGGAAGTTACTGAAGAACTTAATGAAAACAGGATGTTAAGTCTTCAGCAACAATTAAAGGGAACATAGCCTATCAATTAGCTAAAGTTTCCCACCTTAACTGCCAGTAAGTTTGCTGTGTTTGAGATGATCTCGACATGACTAGTGTATAAATAGTATGGAGGTTCAAAGTGAAGGCAAGGCAATTTTCCTTACTAAAAATATTGTTTTTGTAATTTTATTTCAGGATTATCGAAACCATCATAAGGATAATTCGAACTAATCTTAATCCATGCTCCTTCAGTTACATTTGCTTTCTTTTACTCACTTCTCGCGACTATTAGTGGCATTTTGAGACAATTTCCTACACTCCTTTCTTTCCCTTAGTTGATATAAATCATGGTTAGAAGAAAACAGAATCACCTGTATTTCTCGATACATGAATCCAAACTGCCCGACTTTTCGTAACTAAATTACAGATAGACACGATTTTTAGTATGGCACGTTTTTGAGGAACCAAGATGTTAGATACCCTCATGCTGTCGCGGATCCAGTTCGCGGCCAATATCAGCTTTCACATTCTCTTCCCGACCATCACCATCGCGTTGGCATGGATGTTGGTGTTTTTCAAGTGGCGATATAACCGCACCCAAGCCCCCGTATGGCTCGATGTTTATTACTTCTGGGTCAAGATATTCGCTCTTACTTTCGCCTTAGGTGTAGTATCCGGCATTACGATGAGTTTCCAGTTTGGTACCAACTGGCCAGGCTTTATGGAACGAGTCGGTAACGTAGCAGGACCATTGCTCGGATACGAAGTGATGACCGCCTTCTTTATGGAAGCCACCTTCCTTGGCGTGATGCTTTTTGGACGAGGACGAGTGCCGGAATGGGTTCATACTCTCGCCACCGTTCTGGTTGCTGTTGGGACAAGTATGTCCGCGTTTTGGATTCTAGTGCTTAACAGCTGGATGCACACACCAAGTGGCTATGAAGTGATTGACGGAATTGTACATGTAACCAGTTGGAAGGAAGTTATTTTCAATCCTTCTTTACCTTACCGTCTTCTGCACACGCTATTAGCATCGGCGCTGACTGCCAGCTTCTTGATTGCGGGTATCTCAGCTTATCAAATAATGAAAAAGCCAGATCACCGCTCAGCCAAACTTGGCCTAAAAGTCGCGCTGTTCGCGGCGGCTGGATTCATCCCAATTCAAATCTTTGTCGGTGACCTTCACGGGTTAAACACGCTTGAACATCAACCTGCAAAAATCGCAGCGATGGAAGGCGTGTGGGAGACCGAGCAAGGCGCGCCTCTTCTTCTGTTTGCGATGCCAAATGAAGAAACTCGCAGCAATGATTTTGAAGTGGGCATCCCAAAGCTGGCGAGTTTGATTCTTACGCATGACTTAGATGGGGAAATCCAAGGACTTAACGAGTTTGCACCTGACCACCCGCCAGTGAAGCCCTTGTTCTTTGGTTTCCGCGTGATGGTTGGTGTTGGTGTCCTTATGTTGCTTGTTAGCTGGTATGGCGCGGTGAAGCTAGCACGTAAAAAAGCGCTACCTAAACCTTACCTGTACACGGTATTAGCCATGACGTTCTCTGGTTGGATAGCCACACTGGCGGGTTGGTATGTTACTGAGATTGGTCGACAACCTTGGTTGGTCAGCGGTGTATTGCGAACATCCGAAGCCGTCACCACGGTTGCGAGCAGTAGCGTGATGACTTCGCTCATTATGTACTTAGCCATTTATGCTGCATTGCTGGTTGCGTACATCCATACCCTATTCTATTTGGCGCGCAAAGACGTTGCAGCCCATGAAGTCCCACTGACACAACAAGAGGCCTAATCATGCTCGACTATCTACCAGAAATTTATCTTCTGCTGCTTGGCTTCTCGGTCTTTATGTATGCCGTGCTCGACGGCTACGATCTTGGCGTCGGTATCCTTTTACCGAGTGATAATGAAGCGCAACGTGACCGAATGATAGCGTCTATCGGCCCTTTCTGGGATGCGAATGAAACGTGGTTGGTGTTAGCCGTCGGTATTCTGCTGATTGCCTTTCCTACTGCTCATAGCTTGATTTTGACGGAACTTTATATGCCGACCGCGATTATGCTTATCGCACTGATCATGCGTGGCGTGGCGTTCGACTTCCGAGCCAAAGCGAACTCGGATCATAAACCTCACTGGGATTGGTGCTTCAGAATTGGCTCGTTAGTCACCGCGCTAACCCAAGGCTACATGGTGGGTCGTTACATCATGGGATTTGAACAATCAACCGAAGCATTTGGCTTTGCTTGGTTAAGCGCACTTTGTGTAGCGGCGGCGTACGTTTACATCGGTGGCGCATGGTTAGTACTAAAAACGGAAGGTGATTTGCAAATACGCTCGGCCCGTTGGTCTCGCCGTGCTGGTTGGTTAGCAGCCTTAGGAATCTTGGTGGTTAGCGTTGTAAACCCAATTGTAAATCAACAAGTTGCCTTGCGTTGGTTCAGCTTCCCAGAAATCTTGTTGCTTGCCCCAGTTCCGTTAATTGTATTGGCAACCATCTTCCTAGTTGATCGCTATTTGCGTCAGGTTCCAATGGTGAATGATCTGGGTGTGCGCTGGCCTTTCTTTGGTGTCACTGTCATTTTCGCGTTGAGCTTTCTCGGGCTTGCGTATAGCTTCTTCCCAGAAGTTGTGCCGGGATTAATGACCGCACAACAAGCTGCCTCCTCGCCTGCGACGTTAATAATCGTGGGCTACGGTGTGATGATTGTTATGCCGGTGATATTGTTTTACACCTTTGTGGTATACCGGATCTTCAAAGGCAAAGCGACAGAACTTAGCTACAAGTAGGAAAGGGAATTCCTCAACAAAGCGCCGCTGCTCATGCGGCGTTTTTTTGCAGTACTCAACGACTAAAGTATCTACCCAAGGCGACTGAGTGGGAACGCTGAGAGAATGTAGCGGCAGCCAGTAGTTTGTTCCTAACTAGAACGAGATAACCGTTTCTCAACTATAGCGATACAGGCACAAAAACAGAAAGAATATTTGATGTTACAAAAGGTAGACCGCCACTTTAAAACGCTTTGAGTATTTTTTTTGCGCTCAATGAGGTGCAAGTATACTTATGCTTTTTATGACTTGTGAACACTCAATTGCATGTTATGTTGCTGTTGAAATCGTACATGAAATAAGGACAAGAACATGAAGATAAGATGCAAAACGACGCAAAGCATTGAAAAATTTAACCCTGATGACCTCAATCTAAACACAGATCTCTTTGGTATGATTGCTGTTGTATTCGTGTTCATGGCTGTTTTGCTTAGCATCTAGTAGCACTACGTTCATTCTTGTGGCCGTATTCATACCTCATGTGATATGGGTGCTAAATTCTAGATTAAAGCGGATGTGCTAACCCGCACCAATCAGATTATGGCTGCCTCTGTATAGCATCTTCAATTTTGGCGTTGTATAGAGGTGAGATGTGAATAGTTGGCTTGTAGATAGAATGGCGCTTGCACCTTGAGCACTCTTGTGTACTTTCAATTACGCATTACTTTAGTGTAGATACGAAAAAAGGCCTGATAAATCAGACCTTTTAGAATGTGGCGGTGAGTGAGAGATTCGAACTCTCGATTGCTAGCTACCAAGTTTAAAACATTTAAAATCAACCACTTAAATATATACAACTTCCATTGTTTGTACCAGTTTTTTGTACCTTTTCCTAGACACTCTCAATCGTGATTCCAAACAGGAATACACTTGGTAAGTCGACTCCTACAGTAAACATGATGTGAGTGGGCAGCTACCAGCCACTACAATGATACTCAGACATACGTAACGCTGGTTATTGAATTTACAATTTAGAATTTTTTTTCATAGAGTTACAAAACTACAGAGAAATAAACAGGACAGTAAATTGCTCAGATAAGAAGTGGAATAATAATGCGTACCGGAAAGGCTATTCTGATAGAAGACTTCATCCTCACAGGAGTTTGGCGAAGCGGTATTAAGAACTATAAGAGCACACTCTGCTCTATGGTTGTGAAGTGGTTGAATCAATATGGGACGCGGAGAGAATCACCACGAGGGATTGGTTAAGCTAAGGTTCATTTACAAAAATATTGGGGAGTACTCAACACACTCCCCATGATATCGCAGCTAATTAACTACTCCAGTTCTCACAACCAGATTTAGACTTGTCGATCACTAAGTCTCCCTCAACCTTGTATGAGATGAAACCCACAAGGAATGAAAAGAACTCTGAATCAGCGGTAACGTCTGTTAGACCTACTGCACATGTATCATTTTCAATCGCTTTATCAGCAGCCTCTTTAACGCTAGGAACACCTAAAGGAACAATGATAATAGGCTTTGCATCCTCACCAGTTACACGAGGGCCTTTGACAAATTCACCGCCATTTAGGTCGACATTTTTGGTCGATGCCAGTGTGAAATCCGCAACACGCTGAGCACAACCCGTAGACAGCAGTGAACCGGCGATAGCAATAGACAATAGTACTTTTTTCATTTCCAGCCTCTGTTGTTATTAATTTTTTTTGGGGGGCGGATTATTACATATCATTTGAATTATGTAAGTAACCCACTGAACTGATTGAGTAATATCTAGACGCCTTGTGTGTATATTGCTCAACATACCCATTAGGTATACCCAAACGACTACGGTCAAACCTTGATCAAACAGTACCCATTAGGGTTGAATTAAAATTGTGACCACAATAAAATTTCTAACATCTAAGAGTTAAACGGGTACACCTAATGGCACACATAGCTTATCTGCGAGTTTCGACCACAGACCAAAATA
Organism: Vibrio sp. 1288; assembly: GCF_033344475.1. Taxonomy (NCBI): domain Bacteria; kingdom Pseudomonadati; phylum Pseudomonadota; class Gammaproteobacteria; order Vibrionales; family Vibrionaceae; genus Vibrio; species Vibrio sp. 1288. The sequence continues at coordinate 185,015 of NZ_JAWPOX010000006.1, read as the reverse complement.
CAGACCGTCAACTTACAGATTCTGGTATCACCTTTGATAAGAGCTTTACAGATAAATGCAGTGGTAGCTCAACTAAACGGCCAGCGTTAGAAGCTCTTAAAGACTACGTTCGAGAAGGAGATACAATCCACGTTCATAGCATCGACCGCCTAGCGCGTAATTTGGTTGATTTAAAGCAGCTAATAAACGACTGGACTAACCAAGGTGTTAGCGTGAGATTCCACAAGGAAAACCTAAGCTTTAATGCTGGTGGAAGCGATCATATGTCTGAGCTCATGCTGAACATGCTAGGAGCTGTAGCTCAATTCGAGTTAGCAATGATTCAGGAAAGACGTCAGGAAGGCATTGAGAAAGCTAAAGCAGCAGGGAAGTATAAAGGTAGACCAACTAACACAACTAACCACCAGCGTATCGCTGAGCTACGTTCACAAGGAATGTCTTTAAGAAAGATCGCCTCCGAAGTGGGAGTCTCCTTATCCACAGTCCAAAGAGCCTTGGTAAAAGCTTAAAATACCGTAATCACAAAAAAATGAAAAAACGATCCGCTCATTTGGTGTAAAGATTACTACTAGCCGCAATCATATTCGATATGTATTACCCCGAACCCTCCCCCCTCCTAGGGTTCCAATCAAACCAAAAAGAGAAACATTAATAATCAGTCATAGACCTACAGGTACATAACACACTATGAATCAATTCATGGCAGATAGCAGATTTGCGTATTTAGACCCTCGAACTCTCATACTCGATCCCGCGATGCAAGCCCGTGACGTTGAACTCATTAAAGACAAACGAGTACGTTCAGCGCAAGAGATTAAGCAAGAGAGTCAAAGCAAGGAGATTCTTGAAGACCTTCGTAATGGACAGCCTATAAGGCAGCCTATCACTGTTTTTGTGGTTGATGATAAGTATTACGTAGTGGATGGTTTCCACCGCACTGGAGCTTGTTTGAAGTACCTTGAAGAAAACCCTGATGCTGAATTGATGATTAACTCGTTGATCATAGAAAACCGTACTTACGCTGAGGCATTCTCAGCAGCCCAAGATGTCAATCAAGCGCATGGGGTTGGAGTTACTAAGGATGAAGTAATGCAAGCTCAGTTTCGCAAGCTAATTGTTAACCGAGAGTTTGACCTGAGCGTCTCTCAAGTATGTGAGCTTGTTGGATGTAGTCGTGGTCAGGCTGCACACATTGCTAACGGCTTAAAAGCTTGTAAAGAAGCATTAGGGACTGACATCGAGATGAACGACTTAGAGAGCTTTGTTGAAGGCCTCCAGTTTGGCTTGGAGTCACGTTATTACCTACCCCAAAGCTGCTGGGACTCTAAGGGGTTTCCGAAGATTAGACGCCTCTCAGATGCTTTTAAGGGCAAAGATAATATATCTGACAAAGATGATGAGCAGTGGGAGCAAAAGCAAATTAAAGACGTCTCAAATAGCATCAGCCGCCTCATTGAGTTCTTTGGAGAGGATATCTTCAGGGAAGGTTTAAGAAAGGTCACTAGGGGATCTCAATTAGGTATCTCGATATCTCAACGGAGTAAGTGGCTGGAACAAGCTGGGACTATCGAAGGGAGTATTCAAGATAAAAATAGTGGAAATAAAGCTCCTAACGTAACCGAAAACTACGACTTTTAGAAATGACATTGCGAGCTCGTAAGCCTTATACCACAAGGCCTACGGGCTATTTAAGACCAAAGTGTACACGTGTGAACAGTGGGGAGACTTTAGGTGTACACAACAGTGTAAATACATTAACGAAAAGCTACCAAAGACGTGGGACAGCCAACCTAGGCAAACAGTCTATTGCTTTCTTCTTAGCCTTCATATCAACCGTACCGTATGCTGCACCGATATTAGCCGGAGCGTGACCAGTGATAGCATCACTAACAGAATCAACCACTCCTAGACCACGCAAAACTGTTCTCAAAGAGTGCCTAAACGAGTGTGATGGCTGCTTGGTTATGCCTACCGTCTTGACCTGTTTACTCCACCATTTACCAATAGCACCAGACCTTTTACCGTGTTTGTTTGGCTTGTGCTCAGGGAATAGAAACTCTCCACAGGACGCCACATAATCCAAAAAGCCTAAATCAATGAGGTGCTCATGAATCGGTACTTGTCGAACAGACTTAACGTTTTTTACGTTCTGCTCTTCACCCTCACGAACATAAATAAAGTGAATATCTTCGTCTGATCGTTGTATATCTGAACTTCTAAGTTGAACCATTTCTTCAATCCGAGAACCCGTATACCTGCATAGAAGAGGCACCCAATAACAAGCCATGCCATAAGGCTTACTAGCAGTGACATCAGTGAATATATCTAGCTTAAATAACTGATTGATCTCACTAGGAGTAAAACCTTTAGCTTCCGCTACCGCAGACTTATTCTGTACTTTAGGAAGTGTTACGCCTTTGTACGGGTTGACGTCTATCAGACCAAGCTCAACAGCATAGCCAAATACAGGAGAAGTCTTTCTGAGAATAGTCTTAACGGTTGAAGGAGAGATTGTCTCAAGCCCTTTTGTTTTAACAAGCTCAAGCTGCTCAGGTACTGATTTGTTTCTAATCTCTTTAGCTTTAGACTTAGGCAATTGTAACAGGGTATCTTTGTATTTTGAGATATGACCTCTCGTTACATCAGCAACATCTAGATCCCCTATTATCTCTATAAGACGCTCTATCTGAGACTCAACCTCTGCCAAGGATTGAGAAGCTTTGCCATTAATAGATGCAGACTCAAGGTAACGCTTCAATAGGCTCGAAATGGAGTTCTGAGATGGTTTCAAAGCCCTAGACGGTATCTTATCAGGCTTAGACACTGAAAGGGACTCACTAGCGATTGGAGTGGTCACTGGCTCATACCCAAAGTCTCGCTTGTGACGAGCCAAACAGAGAGACTCAACTCGACGGGCGTAATCGTAAAAAGCGTAAACCAAACGTCTATATGAAGCGCTTGTCTCACATACAACTAAACCTTCTATCTTTAGCTGTTCTTCAATGAAATCTTTCAAGCCTTCCAAAAGCTCTTGGTATTCCTCTTCAGTAGCTTTTGACGCATCTAGACCACTAAACTCAAATGTGTCAGATAAGCCGAATACGTGGAGACGCTTATCGCCCTCAACGCCATACCATTCATATCGAAGATAGCAATCATAGTTACCATTACCATCAACCTCATCTTTGACACGCAGATACCAACGCTCGGCAATGATCGCGCAATCACGGACATTAAGCTCAATATCAGATGAATTAGATAGCTTTAAATTAGCGAAGTCGATTTGCTTGAGCGCATCATCAAGATGCTGAGGAAATCGCTGCTTTGCTTCAGAAAGGTTTTTCGTTTGAAGAGATTTCTTGAAGACTGTCTTACCGATTATAGGAACCAGCTTTTTGGGGACAGCCATTCTAAAGTAGTAAACACCAGTTTGAGGATGCTTATAAGGACTTGCCATGATGTTCGACATTGTACCTACTCTTTGTACCAGTAGGCAGCTTACATTAAAACACCAAACCCCTGTATTATAAGAAGTTCTTACACGACAAGGGCTTATAGAATGTGGCGGTGAGTGAGGAATTACACCTTGCAATATAACACATTGATTTCATTGAAAATAACTCCAAGAATCAAAGCGAACACCTACACTTCAACCTACACCAAAAAAAAGACAAACAAATCAGAAGGTTACAACCAACACACTAAAAATTTCATTCTTTAACAAAAATCGATAATTGCCTGTTTAACAACACCTACTATAGTACAGTTCCCATTTATCGGCATTGCGGGATATTGAGGGTTTAAAGGCTTTAGATACTTCTGGTCACCATCAATGACCAACTGCTTAAAGGTTGCTTCTATAGAATCATCCAGACGCGCAACAACCAAAGAGCCTGATGAATAAGGTAACTCAGGATCAACAATAATGACTGCCCCTTCAGGTATCGATTTTTTACCGTTTGGATTTTCCATGCTGTCGCCTTTTACACGAAGTGCGAAACAGCCCTCATGTGCTTTCCCAGTGACTTCACGCCACTCTTCAGCATCTTCATGAGCAAATCCTTCCGCTATTTCAGTCCAATCACCGGCCTGAACCCAGTTAATGAGAGGAATTCTTCCCTTAATATCAGGCCCGACTTCTACATTACCGACCCCCAAACCAATCTCGCCATCACCTGTGGCGAGCCAATGAGCATTCACGCGAAGCGCCTCCGCGATCTGCATGGTGTAACGAGACCTAGCCGATTTACCAGAGCAAATCTGGCTGATCGACTGCTGTTTGATACCAATGCGACGAGCCAACTCAGACTGAGTCACCCCAGTAAGCTGCAAGGCATGGTTTAGTCGTTCGGATAAAGTTTTCATAAGCCCGTATTCTACAAATAAAACTGTAGCCTTTCAACAATTTTAACTGTTGACTTGTCTACAGTTTAAACTGTAACATTCAATCTTGTAACAGTTTTTATTGTAAAAGGAGACGGTATGGAAGTGTTCAACACGACACAAAAACATCTCCGCCGTGCCATTGACTTGGTCGGCGGGCAATCAGCATTAGCGCGAGCCATCAACTCAAAACAGCAAAACGTCTGGTTTTGGTTGAATAAATCAGGGCGTGTTCCCGCTGAATTCGTTTTACCCATCGAGCAAGCTACGCAAGGACAGGTAACCCGATCCCAGTTAAGACCGGACATCTATCCCGAATGCCCAAGCGAGCTGAAAGCCAGTAACCAGTAGGATTAAGGGCAAATAATGGTCAGCATTTTACGTAAACACAAAAGCGAGTTCCTCCATGCGTGATTATGGCAAGGTCTATACCCGCTTTTGGCTAAAGCAAAACGTTTTGTCCTGGAGTGACTCAGCGAAGTTGCTAGGACTGTATTTGCTTACATGCCCACATTGTAATTTGCTTGGCTGCTTTCGATTGCCGATTGGTTACGTTGCTTCTGACTTGAATTGGGATGAGCAACAGGTTGCCAAGGCTCTAAATGAGTTAGAACAAGATCAGTTCCTCATTCGTTGCGAGGAATCCGGTTGGACTTTGATTCGGAGCTTTCTGAAGCACAACCCAATCGAAAACCCAAACCAAGGTAAAGCAGCCTTTCGGTTGCTTAAAGATGTACCTGCCGACTTCATTGGTATGGCATCGCTTTTGAAATCTCTTGCCGCTTTTCAAGCTCGGCTACCAGAAGAATTTTCATCATTGTTTATGCCTGATGGCAACCCGGTTAGGGACTCTCAACGGTCGGATGACTCTGAGAGAAGCAATAAACCAACAGTTAAAACTGTTGTCCACATACAGTTTGAAGACTTCTGGGATGTACAAATACGCAAAGAAAAAAAAGCGAAAGCCAAAGAAGAATGGCTACGCATGGGCCTCAATGAAGACCATGAACTCGCCTTGGAAGTGCTAACACGCTGGAAAGAGCAACGAGACAACCGATTGCAGTATCAAGATCGGACTAAGACCCCTATGCCACATAACTGGCTTTTAAACCGGCAATGGGAAGACGAGTACGTTCGCATTGATGAAGTACAGCAATCATCGACGAGCCTAAAGGGCAGCAATCACCAATTGAATATTGAAGAAAGCAATCGCCGCATTGCTGAAAGCTGGGCCGGACCAGGTATTCGGGAGGTTCGTTCAAGTGCAGGAGGTTGATAAACGCGAGTTTGCTGAAGTTTGGGGAGCTGCTTGGGCCATGTATGGCAAAAGCGTATCACCACAATTGCTATCCATCGCATTTGAAGCCCTTCGTGCTTATAGCATTGAAGAAGTGCGAATAGGTCTGACTCGTCATATTCAATCACCGGATACTGGGCAATTTTTTCCAAAGCCCGCTGACGTCATCAAGCATATCGATGGCAACTCGGGTTCAAGAGCCATGGTTGCTTGGAACAAAGTTGACAAGGCTGTTCGTCAGGTTGGCGCTTGGACATCCGTGATGTTTGACGATGCGCTTATTCACCGCGTTATTTCAGACATGGGGGGATGGGTTGAACTCTGCAAGGTAGATGACAGGGAATACCCCTTTAAACAAAAAGAGTTTTTAACACGCTACCAGGCTTACTTGTTGCGGGACGAAGTGGGTGAATACCCAAGGCTATTACAAGGTATTGCAGACCATCAGAACCAGCAGAAAGGATTTGATATGCAAGCGCCTGTTGCCGTAGGCGACTGGTCAAAAGCGGCACAAGTTTATACGAGAGGCATCGCCGACTTTAGCGCAGTGCCATTAAAAAGAATAAGCCCGAAAGCCATTCAGGCGCTTCTCGGAAATCAATTAGAGGACAAAAATGAAAACGATTAAAGCAAAAACCATTGCCCTAGTGATAGCCATGTCCGCAAGCACTTCAGTCTATGCGTTTCCGGGCTATCAGTGGGAAAAAGCAGCACAAAGCGTTGGTATTGATCCAGTCATGCTCTACGCCGTTGCCTTAGCTGAGTCGGCCTCACATCGTGGTCTCAACATGACCAGTCCATGGCCATACGCAATTCGAAATGGTTCAAACGCAACCTACGCCAAATCTAAGACAGAAGCAGAGCAACTGTTAAACCAGGCACTGCAAGAGACTGAAAAATATCAGCTCGATATTGGCCTTATGCAAATCAATTTGCATTGGCATGGGCATCGGGTGAGCTCAGCAGCGGAACTGCTAGACCCCATCACCAACCTTACGGTCGGCTCAAGTATTTTGGCCGAAGCAATCAAGTCTTCACCAAATGATTTAGAGCTTGGCATAGGCCGCTATCACAGTTGGAACGAAGAGCGTGCACGCTGGTATGGGCAAAGAGTGCTTTCTATCTATCGCAATATTTTACATGAACTGGAGGTCCGTCAATGACAACCAATCAACAAGACTTCTATCAATTAAATTTGGCGTACCTACACGCAGCACGAGAATTAGCGCGAATTGATCCGCAAGAGGCCGTCTTGCGCTTTGGACTTACACGCGACGTGGTTGATGCTCTGATTAATGCTGGTGTTGATGACCTGCAACGAGTGGCGACCTCATCATTCATGCTGTTTCAACCAAGGGGTAACCAAAGCCAACTGACTGAGATGGTGAAGAGCAAAGGCACAGGTATCCCAAGAATCGCTTATTTATTATCAACCCTAAACAACAAGGGGGATGCATGATTGATAACCTGTCCAAAAGTGAGCTATTTACCCGAGCCTCGCTGCTTATTAAATACGGATTTCGAACAACCATTATCGCGCTCGATACAGGTTTGCCAATCCACATTATCAGAAGGCTCCACAAAGAAGTGACTGGCAAGTCACCTTGTCCTGGTCAATTGCCAGAATCTGATGCCATCGTCAAAAGCAGAAGAGCATTAGTTGAAGGCTCCCTGCTGATGGCGCTTTATGTCAATATTGGTGGTGATAATGTCTACAAGCAATTAAATATCGATGCTTTGATGAAGGCTTACGATGCGTATTTGGTTGCAAGAGAAGAAGCAGATCTTCCAGCTGAGATCCCCTGGAAAAAACTGACCATCAATGAAGGTTGGGTTCTAGCTCGTGATTTAAGATCACAGCTTGCATCCTTACACCGGTGTCGATGCGGCAGTCTGTATTTGACGGTATCACAACAGCGCATTCAGCTTAAATGCCCTGTGTGTGAGATTATGGCCGAGCAAACCACTAGAGCACTTTTTGAGAACTAACATGCTGATGCATGATTTTATTGTGCACCGTCTGTGCACTTTGAGAGTACTAAGAAGATGACAAACTTACTTAAATCTTTACCAGCACGCTGCTTGTTTATATCACTGGGGCTTTTTCTGGCGACTTTGGCTACGGCTCATTTCTTTCCATCAGAAATACTAACGACATCTGCCAAGTTAGCGGCTTTGCCATTTCTGTTCTGCACCGTCTTTTTTTTCAGCTACTTGGGATTCAAAGCGACCTGTAATCCCATCGGACTTATAGCCATAATCACTATGCTTGTAGCAATCGCATATTGGCAAGCGAGTTGGACAATTGTTGGTTTGGGACTCTTTTTCTTAGCTATTTGTACTGGAATTAGATTCTTGAGTAGCCAAGTTAAAGATCCGGGTAGAACTTTGAGCATTGAAGAAAAATGGTATTGGTATAAGCTCCATTCGTTTTTTGATGGCTTTTATCCAAGGTATCCCAAAAAGCCAAAAAAATAGCCAGCCAACCACAAGCTGGCTACCTTCTATTTTCAGTTCCTTCCTGATGCCTGGTTATAGGCCCTAATATCAATCAAGTTGTTCTGAGCATAATCTCCCGCAAGCGATGCATTTGAGATCACCGCTATTTGCTTATCCACAAATGCTTTATCTTCTTCAGACACACTGTCAGGGATGTAAGCGCCACTCTCATCCTTTTGACGATACTCATTTAGCATTTGCTCCCTTAGGCCAAGCATTTCAGGCGACCAACTCGATGAGTCTTCAGAGTTGAATACGCGCCCCGCCAAACCTTCATTGAAAGCTTGAGCGAACACTTGACTTTGAATCGGGGTCAATCCCATTCTCTGCCCTTCGCTGTATGCTTCCTGTTTAAAATCATCAGCATACTGCTCTAAGAACTCACCATATCGATTGTTAACTGCCGCACCGAATGCCCCCGCCAACATGGCTTCAGACTTAGTGCCCCAGTTTACTTCGGAGGCATACTGCGAACTCGATCCACTGTATGCATCATTAAACGCCGTCAATGGGTTTTCCAAAGAGGTTCCGGCATCAACGGCGGCTTTTAAGCCATCCCAGGTTGATTTGCTGGCCACCGTTGCATTGTGCAAGAAACCTCGTGAGCCAGGATCTTCAAGCGCTTGTTCTTTGTAACTCTCATAGTCTTCGCCAAAGTGATTCAAGGTATGCAGTGCTGCATCAGTATGCTTGCCACTGAAATCACCAATAGCACTGGCGCTGTTGAAGAACATTTCAGCACCAGAAACTCCGCTATCATCAGCCATAATGCGTGCTCGCCACTGAGACCCAGCTTCACTGTTTAGTCCAGATTGATAGGTACTTGTGTCAGAAACTACGGCCTGCTGGGCTTGCTGCTGATGCGCATTCAACCGTCCATCTATACCAGACAGATTGGTTTGGTAAGCTGATTGAGCTGCGTTGAACTGAGTTTGAACAGTTGCAGCATCCTCGTAGCCGCCCAATACACCCGATTCCACTTGGCTTTGAGTGCCACCAAAAGTAGGTGCAGTTGATGACAAGCCTTCATTAGAGCGTGGCTGAATTGATCGTAAATCGGCTCCGGTAGCCATGGCCATAACAGTCATTGCTGCTTGATAATCATTGTCGCGTTCAGCGGGCGTTGAAGAGTTGCTATAGGTCAAAGATTCCATAGCTGCGGCCACATACGCCTGATTATCATCAGGTAGCAAGCGCTGATACATCGGAAGGTTTTCACGTAATCGGTTACCGGCTTCAACATGCTGGTTCATATAGCGACCTAAATAATCCATGACTTCAGGATTATCCGCCGCTAATCGGGTTAACGTCGCACCATCAGTATTTCTTTGTCCTGATAGACTGTAGCTGGCCTGATCAAGCTCACTAAAGCGGTTTGATGCCGTGACAACGTCTTGTGCTGAACTCTGAAGAGACTGATAGTCTTGGTTAGACAAGGACATCTCAACGCCAGAACGTCTTGAATCTGAAAGGTCCTTAACCATTGCATCGCGATACTCAGCACGTCGTGAATCACTCGATGCCAAGCTTTGCATCTCCCCAGTGAGCGTATTTGCGGTCGTTGACCGAGAACTGCCCTCTGATGACTCAACTTGGCCACTAAAGTTACCACCTAAATCCAAGCCTGCTCGTACCCTTGATAGTTTTGGTACACGAGATGAGTCTGGCTTATCGACTCCTGGCAAGTTGCCCTGTGGAGAATCATTGCCGCCAGTACCAAGAAGCCTTCCAAGAAAACCCTTGTCAGCAACTTCTTTCTCACCGGGATTAGTAATAGTTCCATCGCCACCGACCCTTAGGCCTCCCGATAGCACGCCCGATACCAAGCCACGTACAGCGTCTTTTTTATCGTCTCCGAAACCATACCGTGTTTGAAGGTCATCAGTAACCTGATTAACAACGGCGCTAGATGCGGAGTTAGATGAGCCGATCTGACGTCCAACCGAAGACAGGTTGTCGTAACTTAGCTTTTCACCAAAAGTTCGACTCATGGTATTCCCAACCTGACGACTAAAGGCTTGGGTTGCCTGAGTCATGGATTCTTTTGCAGAGCCGACCATTGAACCCACTGCGTTTCCGACAGAGAAACTGCTTAGTAGGTTTGACGCGCCAGTCATAGCAGAACCTGTGAGGGCTGAATTTTGGAACATTGACTGTGATTGCATCACCGGGGCATTTTTCGCGACATCTGGACTTGCCATCTTTTCATCAATGGCATCACCGTTTTGAAGACGTCCAGCCAAGTGGGTAGCGGTTATTGCTGAGCCATACACGAGCATGAGCGAAATCGCCGGAACACTCGACGCCAACATGCCGCCAGTAGCTATCCAGGTTTGCAGCACTGAATCCATCTGCATCATCCCAGAAAAAGATGGCACTTCTGTACCTGCAAAGGCACCAAGAGCCGACATTTTCCCAGCAACAGTTAAATGGATATATAGGTTAATGATGGCCATGACAGGCATCCAAAGTTGAATCCAAAGCAGGATTAACAAGTACTTCCCGGCCATTCGCATCCCGATTTGGCCAAGGGCAATCACAAAGGCCATCAATGGGGTGATGGCGTAAATGAAACCCTCAAAAAACGTCATCATCGGACGAACGATACTTTGGAACAGGGTCTGCTCCGCCGCCCATTGCGTATTGCGCTGCTCAATCGCTTGATTAACCATAACGGCTGCGGTGAAAGCTTGATCATCCATATACTTGCCCGTCACGCTTTGCTCATAAATAGGCAAAAGCACCGACGCGGTCATGTACTCTTGGGTGTTAACCGAGGCCAAACCAAGATTATTCAGTGCATTTCGGATCACGTCATCAGTGTCCGTTGCTGACGAAGTCCCCAATGAGGCTGACAGAACCTGTTTAAGCCTTGGAATGAAGGTTGATTCTGTCAGGAGTTTTAGTTGGCTATAGGCATCAGTGCAGTCCAGATCGCTACTGCTACCATTGAGCATGATGCGCGTGCCATAAATGCGCGAATCAAACCTAATCGCAGTCATCGGGTTAGGATCACTCAGCACCTGATCGAGGTTCTTTTGGCCAATGTCGATACCAATCAAGGTGCACTCTTTGATGTAGTTAAACCACGATTGCTCGATGTCCGAACCGGCGACACGATTTGCATCACCCAAACCAGAGCGATCCATCACCTGTTTTCTCACTTTAATCAGTGACTGTAAACTGGATGCAAAGCCGTATTCCGTCATGGCGGGAGTTGAGAACGCCGTTTCAAACAATCGCGTGATTTGAAAGCCAACAGTCGAAATCGTACTGCCTGCGGCAGCAACACCGATGGGCACATTATCAACCACACGAACTTGTCCCGTGTACGCATCCTCAATGCTCACTCGGGTACTGGGCCCAAACATGGTTGCAAAGACTAGCCATGAGACTAAGACGTGTTGAAAGTTAATCCCACGACCACCTTGCATTAAGGCCTGAACAGAGACCATCAATACCCCAATGAGCAAGCCAATCCGAACCATTGAAGTAAAGTCGCCTGTACCAGTGATCATCGCGACAGCATTCAGTACCTGCTCTAAAAAAGCCGAATCCCCGATGGAATAGATTTCCCACATTATCTATTCCCCCAGCGCCGTAGATTTAACGGTGTAATAACGCTGTTTGCGAATGGTCTGAATCACCTGGTTAAAATGCGCCAGCAATTCTTGCTCTGAGCCGTATCTTCGCTGCAACGCAGCGTACTCCTCATTGATTTGGCGACGTGCACGTTCAAGGTCTTCGGTTAATAACTTCGCATAGGCATGATCTTCCACACCGGAGGTGCTTCTAGCTGCATTGAGCATGTCTTCAACCAATGCTCGGGCCATCTCAACAGCAATAAATGGTGCCGCTCTTGAAGCAAACGACCTAGCAGCCCCTTCATTTAATGCAGAAAGTGTTCGAATCATGCCGCCAATGCTTGCAGGAGCCGAGGTCATAAAAGCCTTTTCGGTGGTGCTAGCTGCCCCAGTATTTCGAGCAAACTTAAAAATAATGCCGTTACTAGAACCTGTACCAAGAAGTAAATTTTCTACCTGGGTTGATAACCCGGTTAGGGTCACGTTAGTGATTGTCGGATTCAGACAGCCGTCTTGTGTCACTGTGTCACATCGGTACATAGCGACGTTACCGCCATGAATTAGATGCTCAATAGTCACTTTATTGCCATTCAGTCTGGTCAGTTTTGGGGCTTTACCTTGACCATCAGCCGCATTAGCCAAATCACCAACAATGATCGAACCCGTCACTGACATAACCGCTTCAAGAAAACGGTCATCCCCCGATGCAAACCAGCTTGATGCCGAATGACGTTTCAGTGCTCGCCAGACCAAATTACCTTTAATCGTTTTGTTCACATCAGATGCCGCGACACTTGAAGCATTCTCGTAAGGGTTCTTACCGTTGGATTCACTCCAACTGGTAAAAACGTCTCCAGCCCCTTTAAGTGAGCTCAACATGCTGGCTTCTGTTTGCCCCTTTTTACCAAAAGCAGCCAGGGTATCGTTCACGACTCCCTGAGCCATTTGACAGGAATTGCCAAAATACTCGTTCAACTGCTGGATTTTCTTTTGCAGTGTCTCCATGTGCTGAGAGCATTTCTCACACATAGCACTGAGCGCCAATTGGAATGCGTACCCCTTGGCGTTTGCAGCAACAGAGCGAAGTAATTGAACAAACTGATCCGCGTTAACAAAAGACAAACTTCCAGCGAACATATCAATGCCGCCACAACCAGCTTGGAATGACGGAGGCACCATAGAGACGAGGTTTTCGTTCATGATCCTGTTACGAACAACAACACTTCCACCAGATATAACGCCACGCCGCTGACTCTCGAATACGCCAGGCGCAGTGGTGTTGGTCATTGAACCAAACAACTGATTCATCTCCTGTTGCAAGCTTGCTTGGCTCATAGATGAAAAACCAATCGCACAAGCGATTAGCGATACTTGGAATACTTTTTTCATCGTTATAACCCTCCTTGTGCACGCAGATAGCGAACAAGGAACTCAGGGTCCTGTAATATCTTTTCGTTAAGCTCTTGGGCTGACATCGCAAGTGACACGCCGGGTTGAACAGGTCTGGTGGCATAGTAAGTTTGATCGTCAATCCAACCGGCTTGATGGGCTGCGAGAATAATTCGATTATTGAGCTCATCAAGGCTCATTGCACCTTGGCCAATGGGAGTGATGACATTAGATGGATCAACTAAGAACATGGCAGGGACAGTCGTAACGGACAATGATTGAGCTTGTCCTGAATCGACTTTGAAATTGGGAAACTCTCCACCCGGTAAAGGCAAGCCATCGACAGCAATAGCAAATACCTCGAAACCGTAGTTTAAAGCCATTGATTCGATTATAGGCGCTTGAGCGTGGCAGTAAGGGCAATCCGAACGATAGAAAAAGAACAAGCCTGCTCGCTTTGCTACTTCACCTAAAGCAACATCCCGTTGAGCGCCAGCTTCTCGGTCCATCCGATTGGCAGCGTAGGTCGCCAAGGGTCTGCGACTGATTTCATCCAAAACAGGATCGCCCATGACCACCTGCTGACTAACATCAGCAAATAGTGAGCCCTTATCCATCATGACGCGCTGAAGATAAAGATAGGCTCTGACATTCTCACTCGTTGGCTCATCAATTGCCTTGTCCATAAACGATTGCATATGCTCCCGGAACCATGCGGCACTGAAGGGCTTTAGTTCGCTCAGACTGGACTCCACGACACCAGCTTCCGGCTCTATCAGCTCATCAGGCTGCTCAGGTTCAGGAATGACCTGATACCAAAACCAGCCTTCCTGACCACGCTGATAGAATGGCCCATCACTGGCATGGGCGGGCAAGGTGAATAGAAAGAAAATAATGATTGGGATGGTCACCCATAGGATGAACCAAGGTAACAAGGGGGTTCTCATTGTCAGCTCCAGAAAATTTCACAGAGCTAACATGCTAAAGATCCCCGTCAGTGCCATTGGCCAGATAGATGAAGGAATTATGTGTGTTTCTGACTAGCTGTTGTGACCAGTAACAGTAACAACAGCTAAATTTAACGAGCCAAATTTATTATTGGACCGCTTTGAGCGATAAGTGGTCGGTCAGATGAACTCGTTTTTGGACATTTATTGCTTGGTTATAAAACTCTAATTCGTTCTGATTAGATTACTTTTTTTTGACCAAAAGATGTAATCATCTGGACGGCTATCAAACAAGTTATGCATAGATATTCAAAAGGCAAGGTTGATAGCTTACTTTTGTCATTATTTGTAACACGCGTCAGCGAGAACCTCTGCTTGCTCAAGTACAAGTTTGATAGCCTCCTCTGCGGCATCTGGCGGATACGTCCAGCCGCGTAACAGTCTACAAACTAAGTTACGCATACGAGCACGGACACTTTCACGCTTCTGCCAGTCAAGCGTTGCTGAATTACGAAGCTGAACTGTTAACTCTATAGCGAGGTTTCGCAAAGCATGATCGCCAAGTTCATGTACTGAGGCCTCGTTTTCAACCAAGGCCCGGTAGAACACCATCTCATACACTGAAAGATTTAGCTTATCAAGTAGCTCTTTGTCTTCATGCATCTCTTTTGTCCACTGGAATCAGTTCTTCGATGACCAGAGCGGTTTCGATGCTGAGGTTGTGGCATTTGTTCAGCGTTGTCAGAATGCGGTCTAAGTGAACTACATCGTTTATATGCAAATAAGTAGATTCATAGATTCTTACTTTTTTGTCTACAAAATTGCTTTCAAACTAAAAAAACAGCCAAACAAATGGCTGTTTTTTTACATCACACCGCAAAGTTTTATTTTTCAACAATGCCTGTTTTCACTGTAAACTCTCTCACTTCCTTTGGTTGCAATTGAATCAACGTACCGTTTTTCTCAGCGGCTAAGTAACCTTCTGGTCGACAAGTTGCAGGCAGGACATAGGCTCCGACTTTTTGGTCTCCGTTGTACAAGATCCAACGCGTCGCATAGTTGAATTCTGTCGTATCAAATCGAGTAATTAACGTCTTGCCATTAGGTATTGTCATTTCAAACTCAGCATTGTCAGTATGCTGGGACAAGTCATCCATAAAATAGACGATTTCAGGATCATACATGTCTGGTGAAGAAAGCTGTTGAATGGGTGCTGATTGCGCTTTGAGTGTGTCGTTAAAATCGAGCCATTGTTGTGTTGGCTTAACATGGCCGGGAATCGATTTACGCAACTTAACCGCACTATCCGGAATGTTTTGCGTCATCTTCGCCTCTGGGAAGTATGCCGTATTCATGTGACACATATACTGTAGTGGCATTGGGACCGAAGCTAAGTTTTGCACTTTCATTTTAATCTCAAACATAGACGCCCCCTTCTCAATAGAAACTGACGGAGTCGCTAAGTAGTGGTCTCCAAAACCCATTACATACTCATATTCACCCTTTAGAGTAATTTGATATTCATCGACTTCTAACCATGCTTTATCCATATTAGCACACGGCATTTCACCGTGCAGCGGGTGATCATCTTCAGGACTTGGACAGCCATTTCTAATCATGCCAGAATGGAAAGCGAAACATCCGTATGTGGCTACAATCTCATTGTTTGGTTTCGGCTCCGAAAACATGTTCTCCATACAAATGTCTTCACCTAGAAATTTCGCATCCCAAATCATTTGCCCCATGTAAGGCAGAATTGTTAAATAACCTTTCGCATTTTCGATTTTTAACCCTTCGACCCCAGAGTTATATTGGAACGCTGATACTTTAAAATCCTCAGATTGAATTAAAATTGTTTCTTGCTGATTAAACTGTGCTTTGTTTAGTGGAATGATATACATAAATCTTCTCCGGAAAAGAAAAGCCACTTATAAAGTGGCTTTTTGCTACATTAATTTGTTTGTTCTGCTAATTGAGTCTGTTTTTCGCTTTGGTTCTTATTTTTCATTTCACCTAAGAAATAATAACCAACGTATCCAAAGCAAATAAAGTTGACCAAAAACGAAAGCTGCATGCCAATAGCGTCAGCCACCAAACCTTGAATAGCAGGTACCACTGCTGCGCCTACGATCGCCATAACAATGACAGCTCCCGCTGTTTCCGTGTATTCGTTATCTACCGTATCTAATGTACCAGCGTAGATAGTTGCCCAACAAGGACCGAACAAAACACTCACACCAACAGCTACGTATACCGCGCTAAAATCGTGAACTAGAGATACATAAGCAAGAAACGCCATACCAATCACAGAATAAGCAATGAGTACTTTCTCAGCAGAGAATTTTGTCATCAGGATGTTGGCAATAAATTTACCTATAAAGAAACACACGAATGAGTACACCATATAGTTTGATGCTGCGCGTTCGTTGATATCAGCCATTTCTAGTGCTAAACGTATCGTGAACGACCACACCGCGACCTGCATACCTACATATAAGAACTGTGCAATGATGCCTTTTTTGAAGCGATTATTAGTCGATAAATACTTAAGCGTTTTACCAATAGAAGGGGCTTTTTTACCACTTTGTTGAGCCACTTTACATTTCGGGTATTGAGTGAACATAAACAACGCTAACACACCGATAAGAATGAAAATGATGTACTTATAAGGCTTCAGCGTATGTTCTAGCATCTCTAGACGGAACGCATGAATCTGATCTGGAGACATCGCCGCCATTTGTGATTCTAAGCTCGCACCGTCTTGGAAAATAAGGTACTTACCAAGCAAGATACCCGCAATAGCGCCTATTGGATAGAAAGTTTGGCTGATGTTCAAGCGCAGTGTTGCATGCGATTTTGGCCCCAACATTGAAGAATATGTGTTCGCCGCTGTCTCCAGAAAAGACAAACCCACTGCAATAGAGAAAATCGCTGCTAGGAACATAGTATAAGTTGCCATTTGAGAAGCAGGGAAAAATGCAGCGCAGCCAAAGATATAAAGCGACAAACCAATCATAATAGCCACTTTATACGACGACTTTTTAATGACTAAAGAAGCAGGGATCGCAATTAAAAAATAACCGCCATAAAAAGCACTTTGTACTAAGGCACTTGCAAAGTTAGATAATTCAAAAACAGATTTAAATTGAGTAATTAGAATATCGTTTAATGCAGCCGCACACCCCCATAAAGGAAAAAGGCAAGATAATAGTATAAATTGAAATACTGGTGTTCTATCCAAATAGCCATCAGAGCCTTGGATGGTATTATTTTTTATCATTGTAGGGTTCCTTAAAGAACAGGTTATCTGTAGCTCATTAGAAATAATGAGCCAGTTTTAATTGTTAGTTCAGACCGTTAGTATTATTTAGAGTGCTTTGTTTCAAACTCTTCGAATTGTTCAATGCTCGGATAAGAGAACTGTGTTCCTTTTTCCGTCACACTGAATGCAGCAAACAGTGAAGCTTTTTCTAAGGACGTCTGTACATCACCAGTTTGCATGAAGTAGTGAGAGAAGCAGCCAATGAATGCATCACCCGCACCACTGGTATCCACTGCGTTTACTTTGGTTGGCTCAATGAATACGTCTTTACCATCTTTGCTTAACCAAAGTGCACCTTTCGAACCCATGGTAACGATGATGTTGTTCAAACCTTTATTTAGAAGAATGGTGGCGGCTTCTTTAATCTGTTCAACCGTTTCAACAGGCTTGTTCACTAGAATTTCTAGTTCAGTTTCGTTAGGCACAAAGAAGTCACAACGACAAGCATATTCAATATCAAGCTCAGGTACTGCAGGCGCAGGATTTAGCAATACTGGAATACTATGCTTATTACCAAATTCGATGGCAGCATAGACAGTTTCTAGTGGTACTTCTAGCTGAAGTACAATCAAACTGCACTCCACCAAGGTACTTTCCGCTTTATCAATGTCAGCTGGTTTTAAAAACTCATTCGCTCCTTTAATGATCAAAATAGAGTTCTGAGATGTGGAACTAACAAATATTGGCGCCACACCGCTTGAAGTCTGAGGTACTTTGCTCACATATTGAGTGTTGATGCCGTAAGATTGAAAGTTTCGAATTGTATTGTCGGCAAACATGTCGTCACCCACTTTACTTACCATTACAACATCTGCTCCCATTTTCGCGGCGGCTACGGCTTGGTTAGCACCTTTACCACCACATCCCATTTTGAATAATGGAGCTTCTAATGTTTCACCTTCTTTTGGCATACGGTCTGTGTATGAAATGAGATCGACCATATTTGAGCCGATAACTGCAATTGTTTTCATTTTTAACTTCCCTTACTAATGTTATAAAACTAACATTAATCGATCTTTATGAGTATTTACTGAGATTAGGATCACTTAAATGATGTTAACGCCTATTAAGCAATGAAAAAACCAGCACTAAATCACACTTATAGGTTAATGTGATAACATTGCAACTTTAAAATGTTATTAAAGTAACATACACTCTAATCCAAGATTAACGCATAGGGTAACAACATGAATCACTATATTGACCACACACTATTATTGGCTAACGCCACAACTAACCAAATCAACACACTCTGTGATGAAGCCCACGAACACCAGTTCTTCTCTGTTTGTATCAATCCTGATTTTGTTGAGCATTGCGCCGAACGCCTAAAGACATCAAATGTTAAGATCTGCACAGTTATCGGTTTTCCTTTAGGGGCAAACACCACTGCTGTTAAAGTGTTTGAAACTCAAAATGCAATCTCGTTAGGCGCTGATGAAATTGACATGGTAGTGAACATCAGCGATGTCTTAGACGGTGAATGGGATGCTATTGAAAGAGAGATTGCCGCTATAAAAGAGGCATGTGGGCCGAAATTGCTCAAAGTCATCTTCGAAACCTGCCTACTCACCAACAAACAAATTGTTGAACTGTGTAACATTAGCAAGCGTGCTGGTGCTGATTTTGTGAAAACATCAACAGGTTTCTCAACAGGTGGTGCAACTGTTGAGCATATTAAGTTAATGCGTGATACTGTTGGCAAACAAATGGGAGTAAAGGCATCTGGCGGCGTTCGCACCAAAGAAACAGCACAAGCAATGATTGACGCTGGGGCGTCTCGAGTTGGCGCTAGTGCGAGTGTGAGCATTGTCACGGGTGAAGCTCCAACGACGAATGGTTACTAAGAGTAAGAAGCCTTCGGCTGTAAAAGGCCGAAAATGGAGAAACATGGTTACAAAGCAGTTAGAAAGACTTCGACGAATTGAAGCATGCCTAAAACACAGCGACAAAATTCATTTGAAAGAAATCGCCCGCCTTTTAGAAGTGTCAGAAATGACAGTTCGTCGTGATTTAAGCTCCAATGCTGCTCATTCTTTTCCTCTTGAATACTACGGCGGATATATCCGTCGTGGTGATCCAATCGTTCATGATGAAGTTACGGAAGATCTTGAACAGATGTCTTCGAAAGTATCTTCTCAGGCGATTCCACTTCAGAAAGCGCGCAATACAACAGTTTTCCCTCCAGTCAAAGTGAACAACTATATCTCGGCTATCGTTTCTGACTTTATAGAGATGAATGATGTAGTGTATTTCGACAACGGAGTACTTAACGCTGACATTATTGGTTCAATACCCGATCATGTGAAATTTACAGGTGTTACTGCTTCTATGAATGTCTTTTTGGCATTAAAGAATAAACCTAACTGTAAGTCTATCTTGCAAGGCGGCGATTATAACGCTGTACATGATATCTTCGTCTCCACCTCTAATGATGTGCTAACACCTATGATATTTCAGAAAGTGTTTATTTCGTCCGCAGGTGTTCACGATAGGTTTGGCGTGACAGCTTCGGATATGTTGGTAGCAAACATTGCGAATCTGGTTATGGAAAGGAGCATGAAAAAGTATCTGATAGTAGAAAAGAAAACTATCAATCAAACCGCCACATACAAAATCGGTAACTTGCTAAATTTCCACTATTTGATCTCTGATGATGCCTTACCTCATAAGCTCGAAGCGGCTTGTAATGAAGCACGACTGCAGGTTCTAACCCCACCGGTTGATTAAATTGGTGAGAAAGAGTGGAGGCGGTTTTGTCCCGAAGCGACTTTGCAAACATAGAAACTCACTGTTTTTGCATAAATATTATTATCGTTACATGAGCTGTATTTGGGCAAATTTCAGTAGTTCGTGGCCGCGAATATTTTAGCCGTAAATGATAATGGGGCAGAAACGAGTTACGCTGAAGGCCAGCTTTTGGCACATAAGTGATATTCATGAAGTGCGAATACTACATTAGCTCACTTAACTGCAAAAACCGTAACCAAAGTTTTAATTGAGCCACTTGGAACCATAACAAAGTACATCTTGCTCCCCATGTATTGCCAGAACTCGGCCTCCTGTGCATATTTTTTTGCTTTTTGGAAAGTGACGCTTTCTGGTAACTGGGTTTTAGTTAGCCTTGGGCATAGCAGCTTTGAGCACAAAGCCTTCCAAGGATGCTTAGGAGCACCGTCTGAAAGCCGTTCCACAAACCGTTCCAGTGCATGACGAGTCACCACGACAGGTCCAATGTTCGGAACATTTATTACCTCATCGATTTCTCTCACGGTAGCAGTATCGACGCAGTATTCTTCGAAGGAATGAGAGAGCCATTCTTCCCGTTTTTCTACCGATATCTGTGCTTCCTGGTAACGAGTGAGCAAGAATCTAGTCAGGCTGTAAAGTGAATGCTGAGTTGAGCGTTGTTTCTGTAACTTTTTGATGGCTCCTTTACTGACTCGGATTTGAAGCCCATTGCCGCTTCGGTTACTCCCCATCACCTCTTTCACTGACAGTAGGTGATGAATCGCATAGAGCTCAGCTGCAATTGGCTTTTGCTGCTCAGGTAGCGTTTCGTATTGCTCACCTAAATCGACCTTTAGCTCACCACCTCTTCGAAGGCCGGTCTTCCAGTAAACCGTAAACTCACCATCAATCTGCTTTGTTAACAGGGTTAATACCATCATGTTTGTTCTCCTATTGGTTATCTATTTTTCATTCTCCATGTTTTTTCAAATATGCAAGGCGCAAAAAAAGGGGCCGAAGCCCCTTGGATCAGATATGAACTTTCGGAAAGCCCATGGCACCGTAAACATTCAGCACATCATTCCAATCCCAACTTTTCAAGCCGAGTGACGTTGGTATCGGAGGGATCAAGACTTGTGACAGAATGCCTTTTTGCCAGGCTTTTTTCTTGAGTTCATTCGCTGCATTCAGGCCGGTCTCAGAGAGATCGTGGTCTGCCCAGATGTACAGCATTTTCACATTACTTGGTGGTTCAAACCTAGCCAGTAGCGTTGCATTCACAACCGACCAACATGTTTGCCCCGTTGCTCTGGTTACCGCTAGGGCCGTTTCTATACCTTCAGAAACACCTAGTACTTCACCAGGCTCACCTATCGGAATGGCACCACCTGTGATTGTTCTGTCACTTGGTATCGGCATCATCTTTTTAGGCTTTTCAACCGGCGCTTTGAATCCATCTTCACTTAGGTAGATCCGATGAAACGTGGCCGAACGCCCTTGCTGAGTAACGATTTTACCTAGCAGCGCTGGGTAGCTATCGATAAACAGACCATCTTCATCATGGTAAGGCAAGCTTGGATGAAACCTCAGCACCGAATCCCATTCAGGACGAAGCCGCGTCACAATGCCACGACGATGCAAGTAGTTCCAAACCGGTTGCGCACGAGTATCTGCAAGAGATAACGTTTCTCCCCAAGTTTGATTCAAGCGATGGATAATCGCTTTGTCCTCGTCCTGCTTTCTAGCCCTCCAATCAACTGCGTTACTCGGTATTGGCCGAATAGGTGCTTGTATTTGTCCGGGTTGAATACCAAGAACCTGGCCGATTGCTTCAACAGACTGAGCAAAGTTCCATCCATTAATCCAAGACAACAGTTCAAAACCATCATGAAAAATCCCGCAGGTGTTACAAACGCCACCTCCGGTATATTCAGCATCTTTGAATAGCCTAAAGCCATCACGACCGCCATGAACAGGGCAAGCCACATGACGGCCTTTTCGAGCAATAGCGGCATCAAGTTCTGGCACCAATGCCGCCAAGACTTGAAGCCATTGGCCATTAAGATATGGCCTTACTGTTTCAATTTGTAAAGGTAACGCCATATAACCTCCTTAAGTAAAAAGCCGACTCCTACCACTGGTGGTAAAAGTCAGCTTGGGTCCTGCATTGAGCCGTTTGGTTAATGCAGGAACGTTAGTCAAGCTGGATACCATGTCGTCCTAATAGACACATGATGGAATCACGAAGCACATCAGGATCGACAACCGCAGCCATCGCGCAAACACGAAAGCAAAATGGCGCTATTTCGTCATTTTGAATCCACGACAACACATCCTTGCGCAACCGAGTACTGACACGACCATCCAGCAATACTCGGATCGCATCCAATAGAATGCCTTCGCGTAACTGCCAGATTTCCGTGTCAGACCAAGTGACTGGGGCATCATCAAACTCAAATAGAAATTCGAGCTGTGATGACGTGTGTCGATGGGACTGCTTTTGTGATGTAGGAGAATGGGCAATGCGCCCATTCATTAAAGATAACCGCGTTCAGCAAGCGAAACGCAGCCCTCGGATGCGACCACGACATGGTCAAGCGTTCGAATATCAACAAGTGACAAGGCGTCACGGAGTCGATGAGTTATGCGTTTATCAGCTTCACTGGGCTCAGGATCACCCGATGGATGGTTATGAACCAGTATCACTGCTGCCGCATTAAGCTCTAGCGCACGCTTTGTTACTTCCCTTGGATACACGCTCGCCGCATCTAAAGTGCCTTTGAACAGCTCTTCAAATCGAATAACGCGATGCTTTGTATCAAGAAACAGCACGCCAAAGACTTCGTGCTCATACTCGTGCATCAGTGTTTGCAGGTATGAGAACGCCGATGATGGCTGTTCAATTTTGCGACCTTTACTCAATCGACCACGGGCAAGCTTGAGCGCCATATCTAAAATATCCGCTTCAGTCACTTGCTCAGGAACGATGTAAGTACCGGCTTCTTCGCCAGCTAAGAACTTTTTGTTTTTCATAGGAGTCTCCACAAAAAAAAGCGGAGACGAACCCATGCCCTGAAGGGGACGGAATCGTCCCCGCAGGGTGGTATAATTGATGTGGTTACTGAATTAACAGTTGTTGTGTTACTTCGAATAACTCACGCTTTAGATCTTTGACGTCATTAATCACAATGCTTTGAGGAAAGAATTTCTCAACACTGCGTGTTTGAATCCCGATCCCCAGCAGCTCAAAGCCACTGCGTCTGCACCGGTCAACAATGTCATGCGTGGCAGCCCAATCATCTGGGTCACCATCCGTTAGCACTATCATTAGCTTTCGCTTCTGTTTTTGCGCTAACAAACTGTTTGCCGCAAACCACATTGCTTGTGCCATAGGCGTACAACCTCGTGGTTTTTGGTCAAAACAGGCGGCCCGATGTCGAACCGATTGCTTGGGCAATAACGCGATAGAAACTTCCTGATGAATACCAGGAAAATAACTGACCGCAGGTACAACACCCGGTATGCCTTCCAGTGCCATGGCCAAAGCCAAAGCGGCTTCATTGGCAACATGAAAGTACTTTCGATTACCTTCGCCAATGGGTTTACCCATTGAACCCGATATATCGACCAGCAAGTGCACAGCAGCATTAGGCGCAATGCGAGGTTGCCTTTGAATAAACAATCTCGACTCACCTGCTTGTGAAGCGGCAAGACGATGGGTTGCAACTCGAAGACCGTGCCGTTTGGCATGATTCCGATTGTCCTGACTGGACTGAACCATGCCCCTAAGTCGGGCTCGAATTTGAGCGGACTCAGACGCCGATAAGGTCAAGATGGCCTCATCACCCAACATAGCGTGCTCTGCTTGGGGCAAACTGAGTGGAGTGACACCCTGATGTCCTTCAGCTTGTTCCGACAACACTTCTGCCACTTGGGCAAAGGTATCGGGTTCAAACTGAGCGGCACTGGCCTCTAAGGCTTGTCGCAAATTGTCAGCTTGATCAGAGTTATCAGAATCTCCCGTTTCAGCAGCATCCACCATTGCAGACAAGTCTGCTTCCGGGGTTTGACTGTCACTACTGTTATTGCTGCCATTACTCGCATCTTGTCCAATGTCATTACCGCTATCAGCATCCGACTCATCCTGTGGTGGACGAGATTCTTCCTCCAACATGGCAACGATGGCATCGACAAGTTTTAGCACTTCACCTGTAGACGCCAGGCTAGGCACTGCTGTCAGCATGGCGCTTAACCGGCTCATCGCTGCGGCAGGAAAGAGTTGTCTCACTCTTTCATCAATCGCTTGATACAAAGGCGTCAGCGCTTTCTGGCCCAGAAAATGGCATCTCAAGCGAAACAACAACCAGGCTTGCAAGTTAGATGCAGGCTCAAGCTGTTCAGGTATACTCATTTGCTGAGTGTCCACCATGTACTCAATCACTTGCGAAATACTGCGCCGGGTTCCGGGATAATCCTTCGCCAATTCGTTTTCAATGCGAACGTCCTCAATGATATTGAGAAGTGCCTTACGGATCGGTTTGGACGACGCCTTCTGCACCATGTCAAAATTGGTATGCCGAATATGCGCCGCTTCATGAGCCAGATAACCCCAAGCTATCTGTTGATAGTGTGGGTCGTCTGGGTTTGCTGTTGGGATCACAATCCGCTCACCATCGGTAAACGCATCTTGTCCTTGAATAAGCACCTTCACACCAAACTTTTCGCCATAAGCGGCGGCAACGATTGGCAGTGCGTTTTTTAATGGATGATTCATGGGAGTCTCCTAATCATTAGGGGGAATACTCCCTCAGCGGGAGCGTTTCCCCGCTGGGAATGTGAGTGTTTAAACCTGTGCTTTTAGCTTATCCAGATCGTATTTTTGACCTAACCAAGCCACCAATTGAGCTGGACTCTCGTGCTGCTCAAATGACGTTTTAAGCTGGTCTAAACTCAGGATGTCATCCAATGTCAGACCGTACTGGTCTTGTAACTGAGTAGACACCTCGTGTTGATATTGCAGCCAGGCCCGCTCAAAAGCGGTTTGCTGCAATGCCATGTTTGGAACAAATACCATGGCCGTTACCCAAGCTCCTTGTGCGTCCGCATCTGCGATCAAAACAGGGTTCTTGGGGATCACGACACTATGTGTTGAGTACGACCGTTGTACTAACGTTCGACAACACGCCACTTCTGGTATCGATTCACTTTCAACCGCATCAGTCACACCACGAAAATGTGCTTCAAACTGGTTCAGTTGGCTGGGGGTATGGATGGTTGATTGCATAATTTCCTCTTACATAGTTCAGAGGACATGCGCCCTTCAGGGCAACATGCCCTCAAGGACGTTAGAAATAAAATGAGTTTGGTACAGTCGAACCAAGGTTTGGTCTGACGGTTGGTTGTGGTATTGCACGTAAGTTATCTGCCTGAGCAGATACTGGCTGTGCGGGTTTAGGTTCAGGTTTGGGCATCAGTTGTCTGATATCCAATTGACCTTCACCGTGCATTCTCATCTTGTCTGGATCAGACAAAATTAAAATGGTCGCCATCAGTTCGTGATAGAGATTGCCTGTCACAGGGCCGGTCTTCGGCAGACGAACAAATAAATTGTCCATCGCTTCAACCATCGGCTGAACTCGGTGATCTAGGAATGACAAACCATCCAACTTGTCTCTTAATCGCTTGAGAGGATTAAGGGCTCGCTGGCTGATTTGATTCTTGCCTGCAACGGAACGCTCAAACAGCTCATTGGCATCACGAGCCACCTCCCTAAAGAGGGTGTGTCCCATACCATTGACCTTGTCATCTAGGCCACCAGCTTGTTCAGCCGGTTGCATTCGATAGATGGCATAATCGAACTGAAGCCGTTGTTCCACATCTTCAATGGGTGACAGCGCACGCCGGATTGCATCTGCAAATTCCGGGTGTTTTGCAACCCAGTCAAACGTCACCTGATCATAGTTGTCCAAGAACAACTGCTTGCACTGCGCAAACTCCTGACCGATCCGGTCAAGCTCTGGAACAATCTGATCAATTCGGTCTTCAGGGACGGCATAGCCACCTAAAAACCGCACACCGGCTTGCTCACACAAGCGTTGCGCTTCTTTCTTAAGCCTTTCAAAGTTCGCCAATGCCTCAGGGTCGCAAATTTTTTTACTCCCTAAGCTGGCAACATCCTTCGGTGGAAGTTGGCTGCCATTGGCTAATCTGAAATCTTCAGGCCTTAGTTTTTTTCTACCGCTCCAGATGGAACAGTCGATGTGACAAATCAAAAGTTTGTCGAGGGTTTGAATACTCATAGTGCATCCTCATGCGAGATGGGGACGCACCACTCCCAACAGGAGCAATGGCCCCCGTTTGGGTGGTAGTAGTTGACGCGCTAATGGCAATACCACTATCAGAAATAGTAATTTTGCGAATCAGGCGACGATTGATTGAGATCGATTTTCGCAGGCATTAAGTCCAGTGCTTCAGCTATCGGGCGAACCCGCTCTAAATCACTGCCTAGCAACCGCAATACATCTTTTTCCAACTTCAGTTGGTCTGATACTTCTATCCCTTCAGGACTCGCTACTGTGAGCGAACACAGAGGTGGTAATTGACGCTTAAAGGCCAGTAACAGCAACAATGGCCACGGGCCATCATCCGTGTTAACAATGCCAGCGCCTTCACCTGACACCATGCTGATTTGATTGGTACTAGGTAATCCGCTTTTGCAAAACCCTAATGACCATTCTCCAATCCTGACCTGGTTATCATCAATAACAGCCAAGCCATAGGCTTCAAGCAGCTTTGCCATATCGAATAACGCTTTTTGCGCCAGCGAAATTTGGCCATTGACGTCCTTGCGAGTACGAAACTCCCAACTGACGTTATTGGCGCACGCGACGCTATCTAGCGCATTTGAGAGTTCAAATGGCCGCCCTTGATGATCAATACCGACATGTCCAACCAATCGGTAACCCTTGTTGATTTTCTCATTGATTCGTCGGTCTGCTTCAGCGTTAGGATCAGTCGAGTCAATCAATCGCTGCTGCGACAATTGACCGGCTTTTCCAAACCGAACTTCAATCTCCTGGTTATCTGATCCAACATAAATGGCCCATTCTTTGGCTGTCCCATCAGAATGACTGTAACGGTAAAGAGCAAAGCACTTTTCCATCATCAATCCTCCCAATGGTCACCGAAGACATCAGCGGCAATACGGTGAATAGCTTCTCGTTGCTCCAACTCAGCACGAGCCGTCAAAGACCGAACCAGTGCATACTCCACTGCGTTAGGAGCACCTTTAAAAGCAAGTGTTAACTTTGCCCAGCGCACCAAGGTCCGAGTGGACATGGTGATACTAAGCTCCGCACCGCCATCCGCGCCCCCAATAAAAAGACGACGAATGTCACCAGCCACCTTCACCATTTTTTGGCGAAAGACTTCTGGCAAGCCCGGCGCAACGTTCTCCAGAATGGCTTCCTCTACAGAAGGCTCTGCATAGGTCGCTTCGATGATTCTAAAGCGATCAAGAAAAGCCAAATTCTGTTGAAGCACACCTTGATACAAGCCCGTTTGGTCACCGCTGCCCGCACTGTTGCCGGTAGCGATAAAACGAAACTTAGTATGTGGCATGATGATCTCTCCGCCATTTTGTGCGATGACCAAAGGGGCACCTTCCAAAATGTCATTGAGCCCAGCCAGTTCAGCAGGCTCAGCAAGATCCATTTCATTAATGATCAGCAAATGGCCATGCTTTACAGCCAGTGCCAGCGGTCCATACACAAAGGTCATGTTGCCATTAACCAGCGTGTGGTGACCGATAAGATCGGACAACTCCAATCGACCGTGCGCAGTAATTTGCTGAACAGGCCAATTCAATCGAGAAGCAACTTGGCAAATTAGCGAGGTCTTACCGCATCCAGTGGGGCCTGTAATATACAAACCGTCACCGTCTGGGTTAGACAAAAACGCCAATACGTCACGTAAGTCTTCTTTTCTAAAAACATACTCGTCCTTGCGAACGGGAATGTTTGGATCGGTAGTGTCGGCACTAAATCCTTCCAGAACGAAAGCATCAGGAGCCGGGACATTAAACGCTTGATTCACTTGAACCAAAAATGGGGATTGTTCAGTCATGGTAAACCTCATCAGTTTTGACGAGGCCCCATGCCCCAACAGGGAATGAAGTCCCCGTCGGGTGGTGTGTTGATTGTGGTATGGCTGTGTATGTAAGAGTTCAGCTCGCTCTATCATTCGTACCCAGCATTGGCTACGAGTGAAACTGCTTTCTGATGCACTCGATGTAAGCGCATGAGAAAGGAGCCGAAATCGGCTCCAAGTGAACGTTAAAAATAAAATGAGCTCGGCGAGTCACCTGGCAGAACCAAGTTCTCTTGCTCAAGACTGATTTTGATTGGTGTTTCAACGGGCTGCTCTGGCATATTGGTGCTGATACGCAACCGCTCTTGTGGCGCTTTTCGGTAAGCGGCTAAAACCTGTTCATCCAGCTCGCCTAATTTATCGGTAGCCAATTGCTTATAGTCCACCGTACCTGCCATCATGTAGCGGCTGAGTTTGACCCCAGCATAGTCGGCATGAGCGTAGTTACCCATCATAGCGACCAATTTCGACTGAGCTTCTCGCATTTCTTCTTTCAAAGATTTGATGTGATTTTCCAGTCGGACCACTTCGGCATGTGCTGAGCAATACTGTCGAGACAGTGATGTCCAACGGTATTGGGCTTCACCCTTGGGAACAAAACAATCTTGTTCAGGGCATTTTGACGGTTCTTTTTTGGTCTGTACTAACTCCCAAAACTGAAGCGCTGTTTCTTGCAACTCAGTTAAGAACGCCGCGTCTCGTTGTATTTCAAACTCAATCAGTTGATCCTCAAAATAGAAAACCAACCAACCTCGCGTGCTATTGGCGACCAGTATTTGATGCTGTACTTGTACCCAATACAACTGGTACGCCTCGCTTTGTTCTCGGTGAGCTTGCACATCCTCAAAAACTGACTGGCAAGGACATTTCAGTTCAACGGGTTCGCCCGCATCGTTGATGCCATCAAAGCTGGCTCGAAAGATTGCGTTATGATCGGCTTCTGCACATAACGGCAGAAGAAAGTCATTATGCGCATTCTCAAATGCTCGCCTTGCTTGAGGCTCCAACCGTATACCGCGAAGTACATTAGGATTATTCGACAGGTCTTCCGGTAATACGAATCCGGTTTTTTCTGCCCATAATCGCCAAGGTGTTTTGTAGGGTGAACGCCCCATAATAATTGGGGCTTCAGATGCCGTAACCCCTGCAATGCGCCACTGGTGCCATGCAGGAGTACGTTGTGATAGGTCGATAACCTTCATATTGCCTCCTTTGAGGGGAGACTCCCCCTAAGGAGAGAACTCCCCTTCAGGGTTAAGTGGTTACTTTGCAGCTTGTGCTAACGCTGTTTGGTGCTGAACAACACTTGCTTGAACCGAATCAATTGCCGCTTTACCGGCTTGAATCGAACCTAAGACAAGGGCAACAACCAATACCAAGCGAAAAAGTGAGGCTGATTTAGTCATGGAAGATCTCCAAAAAAAGACGAGACCTTCCCCCTGACGGGAGAATAATCCCGCCAGGGTTAGTAAAATGAATGCGTGGCGCTAAGAAGCTAAAGGCTGTGTGAGCGCTTTGGCTGCTTGTTGCTGTGCATTAAATATTTCTTGTTTCGCAAACGTCAGTTCAACACCTTGAAAATGTTCATTGGCATATTCCAATGCACTATTCCAAGCGTTTGAAGCTTCCGCCCGCTCGATAAGCTTGTAAACAAGCCCTCGGGTACGATCATCAACTTGCTCGGGTGGAATCACCAATGGCTCAACAACGTGTGTTGCTTGGCCTTCGATAATTCGCTCCGCTTCGTCTTGATCGAAAATTCCCACAAAGCCAAACGCAATGCGGGAACACTGGATCATGGATTTATGCCTTAGCATTCGCTTAGTGTGCGTCTGCCATGGACCATCCACACGGTAAGGGCCATTTTTGCCGTTACCTTCAAAAGTCGGTCGATAGACTTCATCCAGGTACTCAGTGATTTTGACTGGGTGCGAACGGTCGCGCCGATAGATAATGCATTCCATCCATTCCGGGCATTCTTTCGCGCCATCCAGTGAGACTTTGGTTTCTGAAGTCTTGAACTCCATGCCATCAAACTGGTCGTGTTGATTGATGATGCGAGACCATCCATCGACACCTACCACTGGAATAATTCCAGCTTGTTTATCAGGGAACGCAAAAATCTCTTTGGTGAAAGGGTTCAAGCCGTACTGATCTGCAACCACCAAGAGCGCCATCATCTGCTCATTGGTCGGTGCACTACCGTCACGTTGCTTGAATGCTGTTGCTTTTAGGGTATCGAACAGTTTGTTTGGATCGACACTAAAGCGCTCAGCAAAGCGTTGGATTAGCTTTGGTTTTTCCATTATGGACTCCGACAATCAAAGTGGGAGTCTGCCCCTGACGGGAAAGTACTCCCGGCTGGGTTAAAGCGTTCTTGCTCGGTTAAAAATCTGGTTCAGGATAAGTTTGTGCCCAATTAGCTTGGGAGCTTGCATCATCCGCCGCTGATGGCTCAGATGCTTTGTTCACACTATCCAGAAGCAGAAACTCGTCCGCGTCCACTTCGGTCAATCGATGCTTAATGCCATCTTTCTCCCATGAGCGCGTGCGCTGAGGCCCTTGAACAAAAAGCTTCGCTCCTTTTTGGATTAAATCTTTTGCCCTTAGCCCTAACTTAAATCCACCACGATCTCGAAAAACGACCCGATGCCATTCCGTATGCTCTTTGAGCTCATTGGATTGACGGTCGCGCCATTTCTCAGAAGTGGCCAGCGAAATGCTGGTCACCAAATCACCTGATGGATAGGCTCGCGTCTCTGGCTCAGCGCCAACGTAGCCTATGAGTGTTACTTGGTTTTTCATGATGCTCTCCTCGTCTTAGTTGAACTCTGTGCACACATTCGCTTCTACCCTGCTGGGCAAAGAAGACTGACGACGCAGATAGGTTGGTATTTCGAGTAAAGCCATGTCGTACTGATGTGGCTCTTTGTAAAACGCAGATGTCAAACGGGGCATACCAGGAGCTTTAGGCACTGCCATTGGACGACGTTTTGGTGTTGGTGTGAGCAATCGCTTGATTTGAGTAAGTACAAATCGAAACGAGCGCACGCATTGACGAGCAAGCAATCGCAAAAGCGACCAGCTCAGTTTTGCAAGCAACATAATGCCTGCGATTTGGATAATAAATCCGAAGATATATTCCATTGGTGACTCCTTAATTTGGTTGTGAAGGAGTCACCCCCAACTGGGGAGAACTCCCCCAGTTGGGTGGTGAAAAGACGAACCGCAAGGCACGCATGGTTAAACATGTAAAAACATGCAGGCTATTTGTTTAAAGAGGCTAGCTACCTCTTAGTACCACTGAGAAAACTCAACGGCGGGCTTCCTTTGAGCTCATGCTCTCAGGCGCATATATCACTGAAGCAGATCAGCAATATTTGATAGTCAGTGTAACCGTCTTATCCAGACAGGATAGTCAGAAAGATGCTCAATTCTTCCACCTAGCTGAAAGGCCATCACCGCACAGAGGATTAGGCTAGGGACTGATTATTGTCATATCAGGAGCAAAATCTTATGGCCCAAGCAAAACCTAATTACTCAAAACCCATCTTTGAACAATCATTCACAATTAATAGCTTACAGGCGCAACGTGTCGTTGACCGTGTTTTTAGACGGACGGTCAGTGCGCTTTACGGAATCGATGTCATCCTGCGCATCATTGGCGATGAGAACGAAATTGATGAAGTGGAAGATATCATTAGCCAGTTGATCGAGGATTGCGCTAAGGCGGTAGACAACGAACAAGCTCGTTTGGACAAATTGATGGAGTCCAACGGCATCGATGAAGTACCTGACTACACCGACCCGATTACCTTCAACGCAAAAATAAGCTCGCCTCAGGTTGGCCAGTTTGTCGGCTTAGTTCGCAAACTCGATGCGTTAATGATCTCAATGGACACACTCTGGTTATCGAGCGTGCTTAGCAACAAGCAACGCGTTGATGGCAACTACGCATGGCAACAGCGCATTATCAAACTGGCTCGACGCATTATTGATATCGAAATTCGAGCACGAAAATCAGCCCAAGCTAAGGGTAAAGAAGCAGAAGTTGAACAAGCGGTGCCGTCAACCGATGACGATATCACTGAAGAGGAAACAGATAACCCCACCAACTAGCCAACCAGGCTCCCATCACACAGCCCCTCTTGAAGGTAACACCGATCAGTTAAGGCATTGATCAGTTGAACGATCCTACGGATGGTTAACAATACCCTCAGTACACTAATTGCTGAGGGTATTTTTTATGTTGGCTCACTGGCTGATTGATGTCGATACGTTTGCTGCACCAGAATCACTGGCTCTCTTCCAAAAAGAACTCCCGCTCGAATGGATAGAGCAAGCCCTTGATTCTACCAATAAAGCCAGCATGAGACGGCGTAAGTTACCCGCCGAACTTGTCGTTTGGCTAATTGTCGGTATTGGCTTGTATCGGGATAAACCCATCACGGAAGTTTTAGATAAACTAGGCCTCAAGCTTTCCAACCACTTAGGGGACTCTGTTGCACCAAGTGCTATTCCTCAAGCGAGAAAGCGCCTCACCGCCCAACCTTTGGAAGCGCTTTTTAAACTGACAGCAGCCCATTGGACCCAGCAGGAAGATAGCGATGACAAATGGTTTGGACTGAGTTTACTTTCTGTCGACGGCACTCAGTTCAGCACCCATGATACCGCCTGTCTTGCAGAGCACTTCCAATACATCAAGTACAATGAAAACCACCATACTGAATACCCGATTGTTCGATTATGTGCCCTCACATCGCTGCGAAGTCGTTTATTACATGATGTTGTCTTTGGGCCCAGCTCGACAGGAGAGGTCTCTTATGCCAAACAGCTGGCCGCTTCAGCCCCCGCTCACTCCCTGACGATTTTTGACCGCTGTTACCTCAGTGCCGAGTTGATGATTAATTGGCAACGGCAACATACGACGAGTCACTGGATGACGCCGATAAAATCCAACACGCAATATGAAGTGGTTGAGCAACTGGATAAGGAAGGGCGAGACCTTTTAGTGGAAATGAAAGTGTCAGCCCATGCTCGGAAACAAGACCCAAGCTTGCCGGAGAAATGGCAAGCCCGCCTTGTCCTGTACCCTAAGCCAGAACAACCTAATCACGTCATAGGTGTTCTCACCTCCTTAACGAGTCTGGAATATGGTACGCAGTCATTACTGGATGTGTATTTTGAACGATGGGAAATAGAGAACAGCTACGGAGAGATAAAGCACAATATGCTCGAAGATGAAGTGCTGCTACGAAGTCAGTCTGTGGAGGGGGTAATACAAGAAATCTGGGGAATATTGATAGCTTACAATTTGGTTCGCCTGGAAATCAGTCGTATTGCGAGAGAGGCGCAGGTATCGCCATTGCGTATAAGTTTTATGATGGCATTGAGAGATATTCAGGATGAGCTGATGTGGTGTGCGATAGCCTCCCCCGGCTCCATCCCGAGAAAGCTAAGGGCCATGCGGGAGAGAGTTAAACGCTACATACTGCCCCAAAAAAGAAAACGGCCCAAAGCAAGGACCGTTCGTATCAATAAAACTCGCTACCCTGTTCGCTCTAAACACCTTAAGTGATAGGTGTTACCTCTTGAAGGGGCTTTTTCAAGATACGACGCAAGGCTTGCGCTGCATATAACTATTCAAGCATTGGTTATATACCCGTGATCATTGAAGATGCTTGATTTTCGATAGAATCAGGATCATGCTACGAACCATGAAAATTACACTGACTCCTCAACAGAAACTGCAACTCGAACAAATGCACGACATTGAACGTGATAGTCGAGTTTGCGACCGTATTAAGGCTGTTTTGCTGGCTTCTGAAGGCTGGAGTCAGACTATGATTTCACAAGCTCTTCGTATTCATGAATCGACCGTTGCTCGTCATCTCAGCGACTACGTTCTTTCTGAAAAACTTAAGCCTGAAAATGGCGGAAGCCAAAGCAAGCTTTCTGCTACTCAAACCATGCACCTAATCGAGCATTTGACTGAGAAAACCTATTCTCATACGCATCAAATTGTCACTTACGTTAAAGAGACATTTGGACTGGATTACACGGTTTCTGGTATGAATAAATGGCTTCACCACAATGGTTTTAGCTACAAGCAACCGAAAGGCGTACCACACAAGTTTGATGAAGCACAACAGCAAGCATTTATAGAGGCTTATGAAGCGTTAAAGGCAAGCTGTGGCAAGGATGAATCGATAGTCTTTATCGACGCAGTTCACCCAACACTATCAACAAAAATATCTCATGGCTGGATACGAACTGGTCAGGATAAAGTGATTGAAACAACGGGTAATCGTAGCCGATTGAACATTATTGGCGCACTGAACTTGTCGGATATTGGAGCAACCATTGTTCACAACTATGAGAGCATTAACAGTGAATCGATTGTTCGCTTTTTCTGTGAGTTAAGAAAGAGTTATCCCTTAGCTCATAAGCTTCATATCATCTTGGATGGTGCGGGATATCACCGCAGTGACTTAGGTAGAGTAGGTCACTGGCTTCGGCACAACCCTTATCCAGCAACCCCTCTTCAATTCCGTGCATGAGGTTTTCCCTCACACGGCTTTCACATAAATGTTCACCTGCTCACCTTCGCAGTTTTCATCTTCGTCGGTTGTAGATACACAAGACCTGCCTTGTGTAACTTATCCCATGTATCTTGCGCAAGATACAGGCTCCGACGTTGACTTCGGCTTCTTGACCATCGATAAAAGCGTGCCACCAAAAACCAATCCATCTTGAAGAAGACCTGTCGAGGATAACCTACTTTGCCAAAGTAATTCTTCCAGCCTCTTACTACTCTATTAACCCGCTCAACGAGCTGATCTAGGGTCAGAGACGTTCTATGCTTCACTATGCTTCGCAACTTATCCTTATACTTCTTTTGGCTCTTCTTCGATGGATAGATCTTTACGTAGTTGGTGTGCTGGATGAAACCCACTATGTACTTGAAAGTGAACCCTAAGAAGTCAAATTCATTTCCTACTTGGGTCATATCTACGATGTGAGTTTTATCTTCATTGAGCTTTAGTCCTTCCTGCTCCAGCTCATTCTTTATCCAGTCCTGTTGGGCTGAATTGAATGGCGTTTTCGACAGGATAACAAAGTCATCTGCATAAGAAATTATCTTGCATGGTGTCTTTGTCGCAATCTTCCGACAAAAGTCATTTAGGTAAATGTTTGCCAATAGTGGCGAAATCACCCCGCCTTGAGGCGTGCCGATAGGGTTTCCCACTATTCGGCTCTTTCCTTTTGCTGTTGGCTCACTTATCGGCGCTTTGAGGAATAGCTTAATCAGTCTTAGTACTGCCCTATCCGTCACTTTAGACCTTACCTTATCCAGTAATCGTGAATGTGGTATAGTGTCGAAAAACTTTGATAGGTCAGCATCATAGACTTGCTGATACCCTTGTTTCAGATAGCCATTAATGCATATCACTGCGTCTTGTGCACTGCGCTTAGGTCTGTAACCGTAGCTATTACAGTGGAAGTGAGGCTCGAAGACTGGACTTAGCACAAGCGTGCATGCCATTTGTACAATGCGATCTCTGATACTTGGTATGCCCAAATTTCGAGTCTTACCATTGTCTTTTGGTATTTGCACTCTCTTGACCGGCAGAGGTCTGTACCTGCCTTCTACCAGCTCCGCTCTTAATGTTTTGATCAATTTACCAGACGTTTCAATGCTATTTAAGTCCTCAAATCTGACACCATCGACTCCCGCCGCCCCTTTGTTTGCTTTACACAAATAGAAGGCATCCCACAGGATGTCGAAACGACAAATTTTGTCATACAGACTATAAAATGCTTGGTCTGGCTCCTGCTTTGAGCGCAGGTAAAGTTTTCGCTGAAATTCTCGAACTTTATTTGAAGTGCTAGCCATTCGGCAATCTCCTGCTGAAATTTCTTTAAAAACGTCATTTATGTTTGGGCCCCTTCCCTAGATGAGGTTATGTTGTCCTCATCATCTTTGGTACTATGGGCTCATCCGACTGCCTATTGTGTATACACTGAGAATTTCGAGGTCCCCTCTTATATCTCTGCGCTGGTGCGCGACTCTCACAGCAATAGGCTCTCCCACGTTTACTCAACATCCTTCAATGCATGCCATCTTGTATTACACCGGGAAACCACACAGTTGCCTTCGCTAGTTGCTTCACTGTATGTGGCAGGGTTCGTATACTCGGAGCGACTCCCCATTTCCACTTGCGTGACGATGCTTAACCAAGTTCGCTTAATGCTACGGCCTACATTGCGTCTCAACGATTTCTCGTCTTTGTCACTGGGCTTCATATCATGCTGTTGCCATCATGTATGCCAGTCAGACTTCTAGGTGAACTAGCAATTTCCTAGGTAGGGACTTTGCACCCTACTGGACTTAACCCATTGTTTAGGTTAACGTTCTGGGCTTATTATGCCATTTAATCGCTTGGCTGCGTCTCTTGCCCAGAGCAGTGTTGAGCACCTCGTGGCGCTCCCGAGATTCCGCAGCCAATTTAGGAATAAACTGCTTCATACAGAACACCAAGAAGCTTAAGCAGCCGAGTCTGATGCTCTTGAACACCCGTTATGAAGCTTTGGCCGCCAAATTCGAGTGTGTCGATACCTTCGAATTTTAAGAATACCCAACGTGCCGTCGGTTTAGTTGTCGTCTTGTTCTTTACCATGCTAGGAAAGAATTCCTCGGTCTTAGTGAGACTCTCTCGGATTTTGTGCTCTAAGCTTGCGTAGACGAGTAGGCTCAGCGTCATGATCATCAGTAGTGCCTCGATTCGCTGAGGTTTCTTCAGGAAAATTGATGATGTTAAGAACTCAGGGCTTTTCAAAAAGCGAAAGCCGCGCTCGACCTTTTGCTGAGACTTGTAATGTTCAAGCAATGCAACCATTGTTAGGTCGGTGTTGTCAGTATCGTTGGTGGCGAGAATAAACATACCTACTTTAAGCTTGGCCAGTTTCACCTTTTCTAGATCGGTATAAGGCGTAGCATCTATCAAATAGCGGTATCCCGTCGGCTTTTCATCTTTCTTCGGCCGACCACGACCTGAATAAATTGGCTCTTTAACGATGGTTGATTGCGCGAAGCCAAGCAAATGACACTGGTTGGCGAAGTCGCTCATTGCTTGCTCGGCATCCACTGCGCAAGCAAACTGCTTTTTCTTTAGTTGTCCCAGCGCTTTCAGCTCTTTGGTGATATTTTTGTCTAAGTTCTTATAAAACGTTACCTGTTCTCGCTTGGTTGCTTGTTCACTATGAATCAACAGCCACTTCTGAGATACCGAGCCATAATCAGCGTCAACCCAACAACCCGAGTAGCCATTGCCGATATGGCTCAGCTGCTCTGGCTCAAGGTTCATTAAGGCCTCTTTGGCTGATTTAATGGTCATTGGAACACGCGTAATAAACTTCTGTTGTTGCTCATCCAGTGAACGAATGCCACGGAAAAGCCAGCTACCGCCTGAAGTAGAACAACAGGTGATGCCGCAATCTATGACCTTATCCCGCGCTATTTTCTGGCTCGTTACCGGTTTGGTGTTGCTGGTCGCGAGCTCTCGCATTTTAGTGTGGGGAGCGGTCAATATTGCTCAGGAACTGGGTGTCAGTGAACTGACGATTGGTCTGACGATTGTCGCTCTGGGGACTTCATTGCCGGAACTGGCGGCATCGCTTGCGGCAGCGCGTAAAGGTGAGCATGACTTGGCTGTCGGTAACGTGGTAGGCTCAAACATGTTTAATTCGCTGGCCGTGGTCGGTATTGCCGGTGCCATTGAGCCGATTTCCGATGTTGGAGCGGAAATTTTCTGGCGTGACTGGTCATCGGTCCTGTTCTGTACGGCCTTGCTGCTCTTCACTGCGGTAAAAATTGGTAAAGCAAAAACTATTTCCCGCCTGGAAGGGGGAGTGTTCGTTCTGTGTTATTTAAGTTATAACATTTACTTGATTCAAGGCAGTGTTGGTTAGCGCTGCTTAATGCTGGTGCCTGGTTGAGATATCCGGGTACCGTTTTACAACATCAATAACCCGTTACGGAGATAAAAATGGAGTTACTCGTCAGCTTTTACGAGACACATCAGGCGTTGATTCTGGATATCATCCAGAACTCAATTTTAACCCTGCTTATTTTAGTGATTGCTTCTATCGCATCAAAACTGATGCGTGCCGGTATTCAGAAAGCCATTATGAAAGTGAGCAATGGTGATGAGATTGTCGCGTCTCTGATGTCTAAAGTCGGTGGTTATATTGTCTACATTCTCGCTCTGGTCATTATTCTCGACCTGTTTGGTGTCAATACCACCAGTTTGGTTGCCTTAGTCGGTGCGGCCGGTTTGGCGATTGGCCTGGCATTAAAAGATACCCTGAGCAATATTGCTGCGGGGATTATGATTTTGTTCCTGAAACCGATAAAAAAAGGTGAATTCGTTGAGTTTGCCGGTTACAGCGGTACGGTAAAAGATATTGGTTTGTTCACCTCAGTATTTGAAACCGGTGACGGCCTGTATATTTCCAGCCCGAATCGCACCGTCTGGAACGCAACCATTCGTAACTTCAGCCGTAACGGCCGTCGTCGTATGGAAATCGTGGTAGGTATCTCTTACGAGGATTCAATTGAAACCGGCCTGAAAGTGCTTCAGGATTTAGCGCTCAGCCATGAAGCAGTCATGCTGGATCCGAAACCGCAGGTGATGGTTCAGATGCTGGCGGACAGCTCAGTGAATCTGCAACTACGCGCCTGGTGTACCACGGATAAATACTGGGAAACCTACTGGAGCATTCAGCGTCAGGTGAAAGGTAAGATTGAGGAAGCGGGTATGACCATTCCGTTCCCGCAACGTGATCTGCACATTACGATGACTCAGCCTCAAGCGCAGGAATTGCTGGGTCAGAACAAGGCCTGATGCTCAGCCATTAGCGTTTAATGCTACATAAAAAAGCCTCGCAGTTATCACTGCGAGGCTTTTTCGTATCAGTGTCTCGTCCTGAAATGTGTTTACATATTGATGACGAGAGACTGAATAGTCACTTTGTCAATGAGTGGCTCCGTTACACAAACTCGGACACGGAGCCTGCCCATTGTCTTTTAAAGTAAACCGTTATTTGGCTTTCTTAACCCGCGGTTCACTCATCAGGCCTTTAATCAGCGATATTGTCGCTATCAACAAGACGATAGTGAACGGGAAGCCGGTTGTTACCGCCATCGCCTGCGCCGCAGCCAAACCACCACCCAGCAGCAATGCTATCGCTACTAAGCCTTCGAAGGTACACCAGAACACGCGCTGTGGTGTCGGTGCATCCACTTTACCGCCGGCAGCAATGGTATCGATAACCAGCGAACCTGAATCCGATGATGTGATAAAGAACACAACGACCAGTACGATACCGATGAATGATGTAATTTCATGCAGAGGCATAACTTCAAGCATTTCGAACAGTTTCAATGGCAGGTCTGCGTCCATCACGGCTTTATAACCATCGTTGACGTATTGACTGATCGCGGTACCACCGAACGCCGTCATCCAGAACACACACACGGTTGACGGAACAATCAGCACACAGACGATAAACTCGCGTACGGTTCGGCCACGTGATACACGAGCAATGAACATACCGACGAATGGTGACCATGAAATCCACCACGCCCAGTAGAACGATGTCCAGCCTTGAGAATAGTTCACATCTTCACGGCCAAATGGCATCGACAGTGCAGGGAAGTTGGTCAGATAAGCACCGATATTATCGAAAAATCCGAGCAGAATCGCGGCTGTCGGACCGATGACTACCACGAAAAACAGCAGCAGTGCAGCCAGCAGCATGTTCATTTCTGACAGGCGTTTTACGCCGCCATCAAGGCCAGCCAGTACAGACAGCAGTGCAAATGCAGTGATCACAATGATCAGAATAATTTGCGTGGTGTCAGTCAATGGGATATCAAACAGGAAGTTTAACCCGGTCGCAGCCTGAGACGCGCCGTAGCCCAGAGATGTCGCCAGACCGAAGACCGTCGCCACAATTGCCAGAATATCGATGATATGACCAGTCAAGCCCCAGACTCGTTCGCCAAACAGCGGATAGAACACTGAACGCATAGTCAGTGGTAACCCTTTGTTGAACGAGAAAATAGCCAGTCCCAGAGCCAGCAATGCGTATATTGCCCAAGGGTGAAGTGCCCAATGGTAAATCGTCGCTGCCATACCGAGCGAACGTGCGGCTTCGGTATCACCCATCGCACCACCCAGTGGTGCCCAGTCGGTACGCACACCATTTTCCAGTGTGGTGCCGCCCAGCGCGGTAGTGAAATGGGTCATGGGTTCAGAAACGCCAAAGAAGACCAGGCCAATCCCCATGCCGGCCGCAAATAACATCGCCAGCCATCCTGAATAGGAATAATCCGGAGTGGCATCGGTACCGCCGATTCTGACCCGGCCTAACGGTGATATGGCCAGTCCGAGACAGACGACAACAAAAATGTTACCTGATAACAAGAAGAACCAATCAAGACTTGAGGTGAGCCAAGATCTTAAGTGAAGAAACAGGGGTTCGACTTGTTCGCGAAAGATTAGGGTTGCAAATACAAAGATGACAATCGCTAAGCCTGAGACGGCGAAAACCCGGTTATGAATGTCCAGGCCAAACGGACCGACGGAAAGAACGACGTTGTCCTGACCA
Source organism: Vibrio sp. 1288 (assembly GCF_033344475.1). Lineage (NCBI taxonomy): Bacteria > Pseudomonadati > Pseudomonadota > Gammaproteobacteria > Vibrionales > Vibrionaceae > Vibrio > Vibrio sp. 1288. The sequence goes on along the minus strand of NZ_JAWPOX010000006.1, from coordinate 144,041 downwards.
ACGGTATAATCCGTATCGATTGGGTTTGCTTTGCCACTAGGGTGGGGAACACCACCGTTATCGCTACTCATTTTCTCTCCATTGTTGGTTATAAAAATTCACTAGATGTCGTGAGAAGCTAAGCACTCAGATAATGTGAGTGCTTCTCTTTTTCCAAGAAAATGATTTAGGTCATTTCCATTGGATATAAAACTCTCCTAATATAAAAAAATACCCAGTTAGTACTGCCATAAATCACCATCTGAGATGGAAAAAATAATGAAAAACATGGCATTAAAAGGACCTTATTATTGTCCGTTATCTTACTGGTTGCAACCTCCGTTGCATTGGCCAATTTCGCCTCTTACTACGAGCAAAAACCTCTTTGACTAAGAGTATTATGGCTCAAAGTAACAGTTTTGTATTGGAGCAAGCGGAAATGATCAGCTCCTACATCGATGAGAAAGCCGGCGGTGTGAGCAAAATTGCCCAACAGTATAAAAACCAGCCGATGACAGGCTCTGCCGATGAACTGATTAACCAGACCAAGTCTCTGGCTAACGCGCTCAATCTGGAGAGCGCAGCGCGCTTCCTGTATCGAAAAAATGCAGGGCGGTACCGTATCCGCGGATTTGACCTTATCGTTTTTGAACGACATGGTCAAAACGACTATCTCGAGTGCGGTGGCTGTGATCATGAGTGACAACACGACATTGCTGCCTTCATCGTCGTCTGTTACTAAAAGTGGCGACAAAGTTACGGATTATCCTAGGCTTAAGAAGCCGTGCTGAATGCTGTTGGTAAACAGAGCTCTGTGTTTGACTACACTCTTAACGGGTAACCCAAAATCTTGTTCTCACATGTTATTAATGTTGGGGACAAAAATGGTACTAGGCAATTGGCTTAGACCGTTCGATTGCCTTTGCTCAGTTCGATGGACCAGAAACAATGCGATCCTTGCGACGGTTGTTGCCACGATAGTTTGCGTGGTTATCGCATTTTCTTGATCAACTTTTTTATCGTCCGATTATTTCTCTGCGCGATACGATCGCTAACCTTTCCAGTAGCAACGGTGACCTGGTTCAGATCACCTTTGATTCATGCTGACGAGACCTCTCATCACAGAAATGATGAACAAAGCCTTCGCTGGTGTTGGTTAGTGGCAAGTGATGACCTTGTCTATGAGCAAATACTTTATTCGCGCTCGACCTCATCAGCGAAAAAGGTCATTGATGAAGACTATGCAGGCATTGTGGTCAGCGACCAGTGCCCTAGCTATAACTGGATAGCCGCAGACCGTCATCAGTTATGTTGGGCACATGTGAAGCGTAACCTTCAGCAAATGGCGGATTATAGTGGCGGTGGCCACACCGCTTATATTGGCAGACATCTTTGTTTGCTGACGAACGCCATTTTCCATACTCGGCATCGTTATGAACAAGATGAGTTAAATTATGCGCTATACTTACGAAGAATGCGTAGGTTGCAGAAATCGTTCGATCATTGGTTGAGCAAAGGGACTGATGTCATGGTCAAGCGATATCGGGGGCGATGCAAGTTACTGCTCAAACATAGAGAGAGCTTGTGGGTTTTCCTCAAGAAAGTGTCAATCCCCTTAACCAATAATGAAGCTGAGCGATGTATTAGAGGTTTTGTAATCCAAAGGAAAATCAGCTTCGGAACGACCTCGGATGCAGGCGATAAATTCCGCAGTAGGATACATACCCTCATCGAAACCTGCAAAAAACGTGGCTTGTCGGCAATGTCAGTGTTGAGTGAGATCATCACGGCTGTTGTGGCGAAGAGACCGTACCCCAACATCTTTGATCTATAGGCTGTTCCCCCCGTTAATATCGAGTCAAGTTACCTTGGTGAACGATTACGTTTTAAGTCCTAGCTTATCAACGACATGCTCTGCAATCGCTTGATAAAGTGCGGAGACATCTGCTTCATATAAAGCATCTAACGTGCGTCCGAGTACATCGTCCGTTAAATGGTGAGCTTCAATATCTTTAGCAAGCAACTTGGCAACAGGCTTCGTCTCGAAGAAGTCAGAAAACATATGCAGCGTTCTGCTGTGAAAGCCAAGACCATTGAGAATCATCGCCAAGACCGCATCGCCATGTGAAACGTTATGATCCGAGTACTTGGGAATGACGCGATCAATAATACCAGGTAAGCCGATTTCATGGCAGAAAGCAGCGATCAGCCCTAAGTGATCTAGGCGTTTAATGACAGGTTGAGCAGCAGACATAATAAAGTGACCGTTAAATAACAGTAATAGATCAAAACTGGGGATCGCGGTCAAGAGGTCTGTCGCACTAACATTTGTAAACGATCACTGGATCACATTGTTTTAATTCTGAAATTGGCTGCGGAATGACGGACTTAGTCAAAGATGCGGCGTTTGTCCTGAATATTGAACTGCATTATCTTCCACCTTACAGTCCAAACCTCAACCCAATCGAGCGGCTATGGAAACTAATGAATGAGAAGTCGAGGAACAACGTTTACTTCAAAAGAAAACGGGACTTCAAGGCGGCAATAGACCAATTTTTTGCAGTGACTCTTCCAGAGATCGCAGGCTCCTTGACATCTCGAATTAATGATAATTTTCAGGTTCTCAAGCCAGCATCTTCAAGTTGATTCGGTATATATGATTTTTGTAAGCGTGGTAGTTATCAAGTACCTGATGATAAAGCATTGCCGACTTTTTTCTTGCGGCAGGATGGAAGGCATTGATGAAGACAACCCCGTCATTAACATGCACTCGTTCGCTAACTTTTTTAAGCTCAGGGAATACGTAACGTTTAACTTGATTATATGTGCCGCAAAGCACAACAATGTCAGGGTTAATCAACTCAATTTGCCTTCGAACAAAAGGGGCAAATTCTTTGGCATGGGCGTCAAATGATTTTTGGTCGGTTCGCGCACTTCCAGATGTTTTCCTTATATTTATGTATGCAATATTCTTAACTGCATTTTTTTCATTTAATTTAGCATCTCTCAGTGACGGCACAGCCCCATCATATTTTTGAAGTCCGTAAGCCCAACGCCCCACCCGACGAAGAACCTTTCCTCGCCACCATCCACTTGCCTTCACCTCAATAGCTCTATTAATAGCGTTGACAATATTTTGCTTTGCTTCATTTGTTTCCTTTAAAACAAACAAAACTTTTTTACCACAACTATCCCAGTCCTCAGTTGAAATCACTCCATCGTAGTTGAAATACCAATCCTTCGGGAATGCCTCTGACCATGCAACCATTAACTTATCAAGACAGTCTATTTCTGAAACATATTTATCATCCATAGGAAAACTCAGGCTGGTTCTTATAAAACATCATTTGGATAGATGAGTAGTTCCATTAGGTAGCCATTCAATATTTAAAGTGCCACCACCGAAACGTACAATCCCTTCCTTTTTCGGAAGCACGTTACATTGACCTCGGTATTCTATGAAATTATCCAGAAGTTCAAGCAAGTGTAGTTTGAAGCCTGACTCGGTGACCTGATCAAAAATGTCATCTTCAAGAGTCCAAGATGTTCCGCTTAGGCGGTCTTCGTCATCTTCCGCACGAAACACTACCTCACCCGACACCTTCACAATGTCAGGGTGTTGTTTTGAAAGCATAGCCAAGCGAGTAGCTTCAAAATTTTGATCGAAATTAGGCACTATTAATTTTCCTTTTATCATAAATTTGATATATGCCAGACTATCAGCTTTTCCTTTTTGCAGCAGCCTCCTAAGTCTGAAAATAGTAAAAACTCAGAGTAGGTTGCGTACACGCTGAACAGATAGTATAAAAGACACAAAGTGCCAAATTGGTTACCTTAAGGCAAATTACGCTCATTAAAGTAACCAAAATGGAACATTATTGGCGCAGCTATTTTAGAAGGACGTGCTCAATTATTCCCCGAAATTTCTTCCGTCGCCTCCTGACGCAGTTTCTGAGCATCCATTCCGTTTAGCCTTTCAATAGCTCGGTCTGCGGCACTTTGACGGCTTCCATCCACGTTTAGCGTACTTCCTGAGCCTGTGAGCCGTTCCAGATCCAGTGACGGTACTTCGGGTAGGTTGCCCGTGATCGATAAGATACCTATCCATTCATCCAGATTGACTTGGCTCCAATCCACCTGGTTTAACTGACTAGCGGTCAAACCTTCACAGTTTGGTGACTTGGCACTGCCCCAGCCAAGGCCCAATTGCGGACGTACTTGTTCCTGAATGATCCGTGAAAGCGGCGAAGTAAAGCAGCAATATGATTGCCGTTTCTCAACACAGGCACCTAAGAACTTAGACTTGCAGTAAGAACCTACATAGTGGCAACTCTTCAATACTCGCTTGGCGTTCATCTCAAACTCACTCTGCTCACATTTCCAGATAAGCTGAATGAGGATCATGGTGACTGAATAAATCATGTAGGCCGTCATAACCGTACTCAGAACCGCGCCCGCAGCGCCACCCAGCGCGAAGTTACCACCCGAAACAACACCATCGGCTCCAACCGCGCCACCAACGTTACTAAACAGTGCCGATTGCGCCCCCGAACCAAAGGTAGTTCCTACCCATTCAGCCGTTTTGTTGGTCAACACCTGCATGAAGCCAGTCGCAGCTTGCTCCGCTCCCGCGCCAGCAGCCGTTGATGGCCCAGCCCCCATGAGAGAGTCCCATGCAGACACAAAAGGCTCTTTGACCGCACTCCAAGTGCTCGTGATTGGCTCCCTGAGCGTATTCCAGGAACCATAGATTGCCGACGACGGATTCATGGCCATGACTGCCGTATCAAGCTTGTTAACCGCCACTATCATCGTGATGTAGTCCGATAGCGAAATGCCACTTGGCTTTTCACAGCAATCCACTATACCTCCGACGGCTTTTTTGCACTGGCCAGCATTACCTTTAAAGACCGTACACTCGACGTTGTCTTGGCCATCAGCTCCCGTACATGACATATCATTGGTCATAAACTGCGCCGCATTAAGCATCGCAGCGGCTTCTGCAAAGTTAGCCTGCTTGATTGGCTCTGGCTCTAAACAATCAGTGCCCATGCAGCGAACTGGCCCCTCACAGTTGAATTGAGTTTCCATTCGTGCGTTTTGCACTTCAACGCTTTGTCCGCAGTCATACACCAAACTTTGGATATAGCAGAAGCCTTCATGACCAGCCCCGCCTTCAGTGCATTCGGTTCTGACGTACTGGCAGGCCGGGTTTTGCTCTAGCGCGGCACACGTATTGGTGGTCGTGTTTTGTCCGTTATTGACGATGGTTTGTATATTACCATTGGCATCTACCCAGCTATCTGAGCTGCCCATGTTGAACTCTGGGTGAGCAGTCGAAGCATTGTAGGTCGCTCTTGCCCTCCAGCATGAGAACCCCAGTCCATCAGAGCTGCCACGACTGGTTAAATGAGCAGGAGACGAAACAACCGCCGGATAAAGACTTCCAAGATTGGCCAACTCGCCACTACCAACCGTTAACCCGTCGATTCGTTTTGTGCCCGTATCCAAACACTGCCACTGCACCGCAGTAAACTGATCCGTTTGCATCAAGCATTGGTCTATGACCGGATCACTTGATTGATGAACAACCTCCTGCTCTAAGTACTTTCCAGAGAAGGCCAATGAAGCGCTCAGTTTCGCAGGAGCCAAACACTTCTGAACTTCTCGGCTGCAAGTATCGAAATCGACTTTGTTCCAGCCGGACTCACATCTGGAACGCGTGACTTCCTGCGGTTCATGCCACGAAATAATCGACCCATTAACGACCTTGCACAATGAGCCAACCAAGGTTCCTTTTGGACAGGTCATTTCAGGGTACTTAATGGACGGTTTCGTCTCAGTCACCGTTTCCTTATTGCCCGTCAGTGAGAGTGTCGTTTTCCAACCATTTGCCTTGGATGGCGACTCGGTGATTTTTATCTCAGTATTTTGATTATCAAAAATCCTCAGCGTCGCGTTTCCAGTTTGCATAGTACTGTTGTGCTGTGGAACAAAGCTGAGCGTTTCGGAGCTAAAGCAACCACGCTCAATGGACCAGCTTTGTTGATGGGTTTCAGCGGATACACGTCGCTCTAACTGACACTGAGTAAGCGTGCTGATCTTCTCGCACACCTGGTAATCCGGTACATGCTTGGTTTCAGTAAATGGCGTAATCGTCTGAGTAGGCTCACAGGCCTCAAAACTACTCGGCATAAGATTGGATACTACGCACTTTGGATCGCTGGTTTGTAATCCACAGTCATAAGTATCGGTAAAACGAATGCATTCACCTCTATCATTGGTCTCGGCACATTCTGACGACATGAAGCCACAGGAAGGGTTCGCTTCAAGCACTTGGCAGGCCTGATTTTCAATTCCCTTATAGCTTTCGTCATCCACACTCACTTGTACACGCCGACACAAAGGCGATATGCCAGCCACAGGGCTTGGGGCAAAATAGGATTCACAAACTGAAACACCATTGACCACCGTACATCCGTTGGTTGAAGAAGGCTGATCCGTGCATTGAATACTATAATCTGAAAACTTCGCCGGTATATCCGCTGCTTGTTCGATACAGGATTGCGGTGACCAACCATCATTCATCACCACCTTGGTTGGATCAAAGCGCACCTTGATGCGAGCATACCCCTCACCACTACCCGTAACCGATACGCGAATTTTTACCGGCACTTCTAAACCTGGTTCTACCGCTTTTAGCTTGGCAGTGAGATCGGTATTTGGATTGCGCTCCCAACTGGTACTGAGCTCGCAGCGACCTGCCGTTTCTGGTGGAAAGTTATTGTTCGGCCCAGACCAGACTTTCTGATCGCCAAGCCACACTTGCATGTAGTCATCCCATTTGGCGTACTCAAGAACGGCAGAGGTAATCGCATCGGGATTCACGACTTTGAGTGTGATGGCCTGTTCAAATACTTTACAACGGCCACTCCAGTAGTTGTCACCAATTCGCCCTATCCAAACCTCAAGACAACCCTCACCACAAGAGCGAAGGTTCATCGGCCCTGAAACATGCTCAATAATGCCTGCCGTGTAATCGTGAGTAATCGTGCAGCTGTTAACCGCTGTATTGAGCCTGTCACATTGCTGGTAATTTGGGCTGCCTTCACCTTGAGACTCACAGCCGGGGAAGCTTTGGGTTAATAGATTGGGGTCAGTTTGAACCGCGTCAGTTAATGCCCAAAGCGGATCATTGACCATATCTGGCCGAGACCTGTCTTTGATTTGCTGTAGCGAGCGAAATGCTTCACCCGTAGCGCCACTTTCGGATGCCATGCTCTCTTGGCGCTGCGTCCCCAATTGATTCATACTGGCATCAGAGCCATAAACGCCCGTTAAGACATCCAATGAGCCCTGATCCATACCAGGGAAAAGCTCTTGCAAGTTAATCGTCTCATTACCACTGCCATTCGGCACCGACAATGTATTGCCATTGAGTGCGGGCATCGTCCAGTTTTGCAGCAATTGCTTACCTTCTTGTTGTCCGCTTAAGCCGGATTGGCGCTGCACATCAGCGGCCACACCATGTAAGGGCAAGCACGCCATAGTGATTGATAAAACACCCGCTAAAACTCGGGTAAAAGGTTTTGGTTTCATGGTTAACCTCCCGAGTTACAGCAGTCTTGCCAGCGCCACAAAATGTAGAGCGCATCTTCTCCGGCACCGGGGATCGTTCGCCACTCTCCCCATTTCATGGTGCTTTCACCGATGACATGCGCACTTTCAGTTTCTGGTACAGGGAAGAACATACTCATCTTGTATTGGGATTTCGGCAGCATGGGTTCGATAACAGGTCGGCATAGCGCACTGTTCCCCATTGTTCGCCTTGCAAGACCACGCCTGTGTTGAGCTGCGATTGCTCGCGCCGCTAAATGGCTGGTGTTTTCTGCTAATGAGCCAAAAGCTAAGGTGTGACCAGATAACGGGTAGAGATGGCCCCAACTGCCAGCACACCAAAACAACTGGTCGATGGGTTTACCAAGTGTCGATGAGGCAGCGTCAGCGGTACAAGCAGATATAGCCAATGGATTGGCAACGGCAGCCGCTTCAGGCTGAGTAAAAAAGGCCAGTTCATCGTTCAGCCATGTTGGGTCAAATTCCGACAAATACATCAAGTCAAAGTCCATGTAACCATCGGCATTGCAATTGCCATCCATGAACAAATCGAGCATGACCAAAAGCGGAAAGGCGTAATAATGATAATGGTAGAAAGCGAGATCACCGGTATCGTATTCACCCTCGCCATGACCACCTTGCAATCGCCTATCACCTAACGGTAAACGAATCCCTCCCAGGGAAGGCGAGCAACCCGGCGTTCTGACCAGTTCAATCAGACGCGCTGGCTCCCACATGCTGGTAACAATACCTGGCCTTGGCACGCCTAAGTTGTCTTCACATAAGCAAAATGACTTGTTTGATGCGCCGCTTGGGACATTGCCAGAGCCAAGAGGAAGACCGGCAACCCGGATAGGAAAAATGCATGACCAGCAAACATCCGTCAGCAACTTGCCGGACAATAACCCCGCGTCTGGGCAAGTCAATTCGGCTTTTGCAGGAATAGATGCGCCCAGGACAAGCATGACAACGAGAGTCCGCATCAGACGATACGTATTATTGAGCTTTTTCATGAACAAGCTCCTTTGCTGGAATTTCTTCTATTTCAAACGCGAGCCCCTTTGCTTGAACAAACGATGGGGTGACTTGCAAATCAAAGCGCTGCTTTAGCGAGGCATTGAGAAGATAAACCGGACTGTCCAATGTCTTTTCTATCGCATTGAGGCTATTCCAACCTTGAGTACGGTCGAGCTGCGTGGTGATAAGCGTAATGCGGCGCAGTGTCCTATCTTGCGTCTCAAGCCAATGCGCTACTGCGTCCACTTCTTCAGCGTTCGACGCATTAAACACCACAAGCTGCTGAGTAAACGGCAAGGCTTTTAGCGGGTTAATACGCGTTCCTGCTGGGATCAATGTTCGGCCATTGGCATCCAATAGTGGCCGCTGTATGACGATGGTTGGATCAACCATTCTTATCCGATACTGCGTGGCTTTGGGTAATTCAGTAAATGTTTGGCGAGACCAGAAACGCTCAATGGCTTTTTTCTTTAATGCGCCCAGGTCAAGCGACTGTAAACGCTGCATCGCCACTTGCATCAAATCCGGTTCTAAAATGGAATGAATAGGACCACGTTGACCCAATGAACCGGTATTGCCTTTTTCAATTTGACGCTGCAACCAGTCCTTGCTGTAAACCCCTAGTGCACTTGCAGTCACCTTGTCATCTTCTATTCGGAAAATGGCAGGCACGCTAGTCACCCGCCAGTGCACAAAGGCTTTCGGATCGATTCGAACATGAGGAACAGGACCAAGCCCCGTCATCAGCGTATGCCAATCACGGATAGCCGCCCCCAAGGTCTTTCCTTCAGGAATTCCCCGAAACAACACAATAGCGCCGGTAGCACTGGCCTCTTTAAATAGCTGCTTCAGTGAGGAATCCCCCAGTGAGGACGACGCAAATATCAACCATTCATCGCTGTGTTTGAGCGACACAGGTTGTTCAACCGGTGCAAAAGGCTCAATAAATTCAGATGAGCCATGCACAGCACTTTGTAAAATGCTGCGGCTCATTTCGACGATCTTTTTGTCTTCGTCAGACAACAGAAAAGGCTCTTGTGCCCAGGACACTTGAACCCAAGACAATGGAGCAACCAACAAAAATAAGAGACATAGTCTTTGCATCATCTACCTCCTACCAAAGCGGCCAAGCGCGACCGACAATCTGCTCGCGCTTAACGGCATTCCAATAGCGGGAGTCGAAACTCGTTGCAGCCTCGCCGGAAAACCAATATTCGTTTTCTTGCAGCGTCAATGAGCGGCTAAATTGTGATTCGGCCACACCAAGACGCTGGGCTAATGCCATGCCGGTAGAGACTTCAGCACCGTTCACCAGCACATGATCAGGCGTCACATTGACTTCATCCCCTGGCATCCCTGTTAGGCGTTTCAGCATCCGAGTACCGTCGTTATATAACGGAGCGAGTCCTTTTGAGTGGAAGGCATACAAACCATCCTTAACGGGCTCTTTATTCCATAGGTCAATCAGATACACCGTGGTATCAGGCAGGCAGCGCTCTTGCTGGGTATCAATACCTATTCGGTAGCGCATCATGGCGTAGGTGCCTACCAAGGCCATGATTAACGCAAGAACAGTCAACCGGATGAGGTATGGCCGCCAAGGCATTCTTTTACGGAGTATCTGCATGAGACACCTCCTTTGAGCCTACTGGCACAAATACGGAATCATCAGCACCCACCACCGCTTGGGCATCCAGCACGATAAAACCGGCTTTTTTTAACTTTTCAATTTGCTGATTGGTCTGAAGCAACCTGGACTCGATGTCTTGTTCGCTGGCATTGGGGCCCAGTGACAACACCGCCTCCCCAAAATCCACGACTGCAATGGGCGTACTTAACGCCAACTGGCTGTGGATGGGTTCGAGTGTTTTCATTAAGAGCCAGCTGGTCATTAAACCGCTACCAGCAATAGACAAAGTAATAGAGGCCATAAATGGCCAAAGCGTGGTCTTATTCATCAAAGCCTCGCTCCTTCAACAACTGAGAGATGGCATCAGCAACAGAAAGGCCTTTGCGCGTTAACTGTTTAATCGCGTTTACATCTTCTGCACGGGACGAGTACAACAGCTTGTGAAACGGATCGACGATGAGGCGGCCAATCCCGGTGCCCATCTCGGTAATAAAGAAAATTTCGGAATAGACACCCGTGACGGTATGAACCGTTTTCAGGTATTCATAGCCGCCTTCACCTAGTGGCAAGCGGCCTTCTTTTTTGAGCGCGTTGATGGTTTCAGCTTTTTGGCCAAGCAGGTACATATTGGCCGAGTTTTCAGCGATGGCTTTACCTGTTGGGCTGTCATACAAATCGTTGACCGACTGCGTTACCGTTACAGCACTGCCGCCATATTTTCGAAATCGACGGTAACCCGTTTCGATGAACTTACCGACATCACCTTGAGTCAGCAGATCCCAAGCTTCGTCAATGAACACAATCTTGCGACGATCCCGCTCACCTAAGTACATCTCTTGTTGGATTTGGTAGATAAGCTGAAGCAACACCACTTGTTGTAGGTGCTTGCGCCCCTTGAGCTCTTCTAACTCCAAAACAGTGAAACGGTTTTTGAAGCGAATATTGTTGTGACCATTAAAGAAACGGCCATATTCGCCCTGTGTCGTAAACGGATAGAGCTGCTCACCCACGTCTTGCACACGTCGGTCTTCATGATTTTTTAAAGCCGCTGCCACATCATCAACCAACATGGCACGACCTTTTTTCTCCCACAGTTCACGGGTCTGACGCTTTAGGTTGGCCATCTGAAAATCGGTTAATGACTGCGTTGGTGCGGCCATTGCGGCCAATAACCCAACCAGTACATCCGCTTCTTCGTCATAGTCCTCAACGATTTCAAACGGATTTAAGCAAATACCACTGTCCCGCCCGAACTGTAAGAACTCTCCGTCATAAACTTCACACAGCTTTTCATAAGAGCGGCCAACATCAATCACCCAGCATTGCCCGCCTTCAGATAAGTAGGAGGAGATGATTTCGTTCACTAGGAAAGACTTGCCCGACCCCGATTGCGCCGCGATGCAACAGTTGTAATTACTGCCCGAGTCATAAAGGGATACACTCATGATCTGGCCATTACGGGAAACAAAATTAATCACCGGCGTGCCAGTACCTTTCCAATCCGCAAACAAAGGCAACAGAGGGATGACATGCCGTGTCGCCATGGTCTTGAATCGAAACAAGTCGTTCATCGCTTGGCGGTCAGCACCAAATGGCAAGGCATTCAGGAAAATGGGCAAACAGAAGTACTTGTCTTCCATCAGCTCAAATCCGAGCTCTTTGAAATAGGTTCGAGCATTTGAAACAGAGCTGATGGACGCCTCTTCCGTTGGTGAGAACAGCGTTAAGGTCATATTTGCCCGAATAGGACGATCACCTTCTTGCAAGGCTTCAAAAAGAACATCAAATCCCTTTTTCTTGGCTGCAAGCACCGGCACAAACTTGAGCATCGGGCCATAGGCCTGATTGACCGCCCATTGACGCTTCGTCTCTAGACGAGATCGCATCGCCTCGGCTGAGGGAAAGTGAATGGTGACATTCAGCAAAAAGCTTCCGCGTAAACCGCGACTACCCGTCATCATATCGCCCGCAAAACTTGCGGCATGACCAAACCAGATCCGCTCAGGCAAGCGCTTAAACGATAAGGTTTTAACTCGGTAATCGCCCAGCATCAGACCTTGGCTATCCACCTTGATAGCTCGGTCATAATCCAACACTTGCTCTCGAAGTGGTTTATCTGCCTCACTGCGGATTGGTGATGGATTACGCCAGGAAGCATCTTTTCCCCAGTTAAGCTGCGCACTTAATGCCGCGAGCCAGTTTCGGTCAGTCATCTCCGTGACGCGAAAACCAACCGTTGCCAGCGCTTGCGAGAAAGAAGCCCGAAGCGCGGATGCTCGACTCAACTCACGCTCCGTCGGTATAGGACTTTCCAAAGGCAATTTGCAGGTGACGATCAGTTGAAAGTTGCGTACCTGAGTCTGGGTCGATTCTTCTATCGGTTGAACCGTGCCCCCATCGAGGAAATCCGCACGTTTGCGAATCGACGCCCTGAGCAATGGATCGGATTGACGATGCCGTAAGCCCATCATGCGCTGAAGGTCGGTTTGAATATCGGGCGAGGCGTACAGGCCAAATTGCAGCAAAGTGTCTGTTGGCCAGTCGTTGTTGAGTAGAACATTAACCCTGTCTGCAACAGACTCATCACCACCCGGCAATGGGTCACATAGAAAACCAAAGCCAACACTCTGGTCTTCCATGAAAAACAGTTGCTCATCGTCTGAATAGGCCAATACTGGCAAGAGCTCTGAAGCGCGTTGCCCTGAATACAGAGAGGCTTTCATCTAAATCCCCTCCAACCAAGCAGAAAGGTCATAAGGACGGCCTCGGCTGATGCGACCATCATTGGCGACAACGAAAGGCACACCTTGAATGCCTAGGATTTGAGCCGTCACCAAGGCACGCTGCATTGGTTCTAAGTTGCAGGCATCATCCTGCTCTAGGTTACCAATCCGGCCATTCAGCAATGCATCGGTGGCCGCTTTCTTGTCACGCGCACAGCCAAGCTGGCGAACCTGACGCTCTGAATCAGGACCAAGCACTGGCACAGGGAGTATTTGGAAGGTGTATTCTTTGGTTAGCGGTAAAGCTTGTTTCAAAAGCTCATGGCAGTGCGGGCATCGTGGGTCAACAAAGACCACCACTTTCTTTTTGCCTTCGCCCAGCGTCAGTGGGTTCAAATCATCCATTTTTAAGCCAAGACGACTTAAGTCCAGCGTGTTCCCCGCTTCACGAATTTCTTCAAGGCTGGTAAGCGGCTTTTTCGACCAGGCATCATAGAGCGTGCCATCAATGACGAACCGGCCACTGTCTGACATGAAAACAATACGGCCATTGCTTTCGACCGCTTTCATACCCGTGACAGGTAAAGAAACCATGCCGTCAATTTTGCCAACGGGCGACACTTCAGACACAGGTTCAGCTTGAACCAATGGAGACAGTGCAAGCGCCAGAATAATTGGAGATAGTTTTCGCATGAGGAGTCCTCGTTAATGTAAATCGAGGCTCCAGTCTATGCAGTTGTCCTATGTGGACTCGGTTAGATAGATTGAAGAATTGGATGCCTTGCTAGGGTGCCACTTGTTGTTACGCACTATTTGTAAAGGTATAGCTTTCATCTAAATCCCGCGAGAAACCCCGTCCTTCTAGGGCGAGGAGGGATAGCGGTTGCTCCGAAGAAGCAAAAACTACCCGATTGGTTAATGTTAATATTTACTTTCACAAAAACAACTGTATTCTTGTGATCCATGAAAGAAATCGCTATTAAACAACGCTTTTACCCAACGACTGAACAGGCTCAATTGCTTGCGCAGACTTTCGGCTGTGTGCGTTTCGTTTACAACGCGATCCTTAAATGGCGTACCGACGCTTTCTACAACGAAAGCAAAAAGGTTAACTACAACACGGCAAGCTCTAAGCTGACCGAACTCAAGAAGCAAACTGAGTTTGAATGGCTTAACAGCGTGTCGTGTGTACCGCTCCAACAATCTTTGCGCCATCAACAAACTGCGTTTAAGAACTTCTTTGAAGGAAGGGCGAAGTATCCAGCCTTTAAGAAGAAGCGCAGCAAGCAAAGCGCAGAATTCACGAAGTCGGCGTTTAAGTTCAAAGATGGCAATATCTACATTGCCAAGTCCAAACAGCCGCTTGATATTCGCTGGTCGCGTGAACTTCCTAGCGAACCAACTACCGTCACTATCTCGAAAGACAGTGCAGGCCGCTACTTCGTGTCTATGCTGTGCCGCTTCGAGCCTAAACCACTGCCTGTTACCAAAAAGACAACGGGTATTGATTTGGGTTTGACCGACCTTGTGATTACCGCTGACGGGTTTAAATCTGGCAATCCCCGCCATACTGCAAAGTACGAGAAGAAATTGGCTCAGGCGCAACGCCGCCTTTCCAAGAAGAAGAAAGGAACTGCCAACTTCCACAAAGCCAGAATCAAAGTTGCTCGCATTCAGGCGAAGATTGCCGACTGCCGCCGCGACTTTACCCACAAACTCACCACTACGTTGATAAACGAAAACCAAGTGATTAGCTGTGAGAGTTTGAGCGTTAAAAACATGGTCAAGAATCCGCGACTTGCTAAGGCCATTGGTGACGCCAATTGGGGCGAAATGGTTAGGCAGCTTGAGTACAAAGCAGAATGGCGCGGCAGAACACTTGTCCAGATTGACAAGTGGTATCCGTCTAGTAAGCGTTGTAATTGCTGTGGTCACGTAGTTGATTCTCTACCGTTACATATAAGGCATTGGACTTGTCCAGCGTGTGAAGCGGGCTTAGACCGTGATACCAATGCCGCTATTAATATCAAAGCCGCTGGGCAAGCGGTGTTAGCTTGTGGAGCGTAAGTAAGTCCCGATTGTTCTAATGAACTTCGGGCATAACGCCTTGAAACAAGAATCCCCTTCCTTTAGGGAGGGGAGCAGTCAAACCCTAGGTGTTAATTTTTGCAATGTTTTAAACCAAAAAGAGTTACACACCCTCGAAATCAAACTGACCTACTTTCAAAGTTTCATGCCCAACAATTCGTATATCCATTGACTACACGGAAAAGTCATTTAAACTGTGTATTAAATAGATATACAGAGGATGGTGTCATGGCTACAAAGACAGCCCCAATCAACATGCGAGTACTGCCATCGGTAAGAGACATCATCGATGCCGCAGCAAGTTTAAAAAAAGTTGATAGAACCGTATTCATTCAGCAAGCAGCGCTCAATGAAGCGCATAGTATACTGGCAGAACAGCGGGATTTTGTTCTAGAAGCAAAGGCTTTTGAAGCGTTTGATAACGAACTTCGTGCAGAGCCACAGACTCTTGAAGGTATGAAAGATCTGTTTAAGAGGAAAGCGCCTTGGGAATAAGTGCACCAACCCTCCTCACTGATGAGCACCAGCTTAATGCCTTTCAATGTGGCATTGAAGAGCTCGATACTTGGTTAAGAAAACAGGCGTTAAAGAGTCAAAAGCGGGGAACCGCGAGGGTGTATGTGGTCAATGACACTGACGCCCATCAAGTGGTCGGGTACTATGCCATTGCCATGGGATCAGTTTCCAGAGAGCAAGCTTTCAGTTCATTAAGAAGAAATAGTCCAGATCCCATTCCCATGGTGATTCTAGCCAGGCTTGGAGTAGATAACGCCTATCAAGGTCAAGGCATTGCGGCAGGTCTTTTAAAAGATTGTATCATTCGCTCAGTACAAGCAATGAACGCTGTCGGTGGAGCAGGAATCTTAGTCCATGCTATTGATGGTAGTGCGCAAACGTTCTACAAGAAATTTGGCTTCAAAGAATCGACGTTTGATCCTTTAGTACTCATGGCAAGGATCTGCGATATCGAAAAATCATTGTCGATAGACTGAGATGACGGCTCCCCTTTCACAAGAGAAGCCGTCAATATTATCAGGTGCCCAGTAAAACGGCGCTGATCGCTGGAACTGCTGTGCCAATGACTTCTTGAGTGCTGGCAACAACAGGTAAAGTTGCAGACATGACACTTTCAACGACTGTTGGCGTATTGTAGAGACCCATACCGCCACCAATGCCCAAGGCAAAAGCCATCAAGCTTTGGCGAGCGATACCGCCCACAATACCCACCAGTACCATGGCTCCCGCTACGATCCGTCCCAAAGTACCTTGGGTCCAGTCTTTTAGGGTATCCCACACATCGGTGAAAGCATCACCACCGGTGCCCGCAAATGAGGGCTCCGAAATCATTAACGCCATTAAACCAAGCGCACCAATAGTCATTAGGCGCTGAGTTTGAATGGTGCGAACTGCATTTGTCATTCGTTAGTTTCTCCGTAGATACTCAAGTTATCGCGCTTACCATCAGCTCCCGCTGAGGCTGAATCGCTTTGAGTCTGAAGTGGACGTAGCACTGGCGAAACCGTTCGAGGTGCTGACACCCCAATATCCCACCGGCGCGGTTCAATTTCGGTAAACACGTAGCTGGATAAATTCAGATCTCCACGGTCATCCTCCCAAGGCGCAATCCAAATCCGCATCACCCTTGAAGGAATGCGAAGAGGTGCAGATTGCTGCGTCTCAGGTAATGCAGGATGGCTCAGCAGTCCTGTCTCTAAATCAGATTGTGAATACCCAGAGGGAGAACCAATTCGAGTCGCCACAGCATCAATCGTCTTGGGTGCAGCGCCATTAGTGGTCAGCTCATAGACTTCACGAGCGGATAAACAGCGCACACCGTCAGGCATACCTGGGCATCCATATTCACTACTCCCAAGACCCAATGAACTACAGCCAGACAATAAGGTTGAGCCGACTGCCAATAAAAGTAATCCAGCTTTAGACCACTGTTTTGACTGGAGCTTTGGGTTGTTCTGCATTGATGTCGTCATGGTTAACTCTCCTCTGGATACACATCTTATTGTCTGAAATGGACTTCGATCGGTTAGCAACATGCAGGATTTTTTCATCTTCTTGCACCTCCCCCTTGCGAAGTGGCCAACGACAACGAGGCCCCACGAGTGACTATGACTTCAATTTTCCTTGCAGCGTCTACCTCTATGACTGGGAACATATTTTCAGCCATGTCCAAATAGAACTTGGCCACGCGATCCAATGCTTTACCGGTGCCTTTAATCGCAGCACCTTGTAATGCTTCTTGGTTCATGACTTGCTGGTACAGCTGAGTATCACCAGCATTACCCGTCTGAATCGTCGGAACAGGATTTACATCAAATGCGCCTGCCAAGCCCTGTAGGAATCCGGCCATCATTGATTTGGCCACCAGTTGGCCTTGTTTCGACACCAATCGGCCACGAATACCGGCTTTGCCGTCTTCACCCACGGCATAAGAATCCAGTCGCGTTTCAATGACGCCACCATCTTCTCTTACACATGAAATGGTCTCGCCTCGCAAATAGGCACGCTCTGAGCTCAAATCACCGTAACCTGCGGCGATCAAGAAACACTCTTTGATATCCGCTCTAAATCGGTTGGGTAAAATGGCTTCCTTTTGAATCCTCAGCAATGCAGGAAAAGGTTCGCGTCTTGCGGACTCGTGAGTAGGGGCATCCAAACCTGTGATCAAAGTACCTGAGATGATGCTGCCCGCCGGTAGATACAAAGGCGGCGCTTCTTGCACAACAACGTCTGGTTCAGCAACCACTTCAGGCTCAATCATACGAATCGTGATTGGCGGCAATGGAACATCTCGTGCTCGTGTGCCTTGGCCATTGGCTGGCTGCTGATAGAGCGGATCAGGCAGCGGCGCATTGGCAAAATAATCGTCTGGGTTAGATGGCAGCGGCTTTTCGTCTTTAGGTAATTCCATGGCAGATAAAGGCACTTCAAAACGACTATTTGTGCCTTCAACTGCTGCATCACCTCCAGCGCGAACATCATCAAGTTCCGCTCTAAGGCGGGCCAACTCCGCATTGACCTCACTTGGAATAGAAGGCGAACCTGGGCTTAGCCGTCCTGAATCGACGTCACGACGCAAGCGCTCAACTTCACGACGTAACTGTTCATTGCGCTCACTGAGTAGTTTTACGTTCGCAGCCAAACTATCGACCCCAACATCACGAGTATTGGTATCCGTAAGAATGTGCCGGATCGTTTCCTGTCGGTTCCGACTGCTTGAGCCATCCTCAGGAGTAGGTGAAAACACCATCACCATAAAGATGAGACCACCAGCAATACCGGCAACCGATAGGCCCCGCTTCATGTTCGGGCTCATTTGTTCCCATTGTGCTTTCATCGTTATTCACCTCCCACAAGAAGCGAAGGTCGCTGACTTTCCACCGCTTCTTCACGATGATTGCGAACAACCACATACAACTCAGTCTTTTCACCCGGCAACAAGATATTGCGAGGCCAGTAGGCGCTTGCCACTATATCTGGTGCATGACAGGCTATTTCACTGGCTTCTATCGGCTCATCGGCAAAGCTTTCAACCAGCCCTACATAGACGGTGAAGTAATGCCCCGTCACAATTTGCCCCTGTTTAAAACCAAACTTTAAGCCCGGCTGAAAACATTTCGGGCTTGTGTCAGTTTGGCCAGCTAAACGGATGTCATAGCCTTGTGGTAACTCATTTAGTGCAAGGCGTCTGAGTAAATCACGTAAGCTATCGACGTATGGCTGAGCCGTTTCCCAAGTGGCGGCTTTTCGGTTCACGACGCCCTTAATAGGCCACTGCTGACCATCAATAGCTAAGGTGATTTCACGCGGTGGAATACGACGAGGTACTAAGGTGACAGATAATGCGGGCGCTTCCTGACCAGGCGGAGTGATGTAAAGTGAAACCGGTGATTCTTTGTCCATGGCCACATATACAACATTCCCCTTGATTTGCGTCTGAGCATCACTGGTTGTTCTCACCTGCGGCGATTCAAACGGCGTCACAATTCGATTCAGATGGCCAAGTGCTACAGGGATCAGTTCATTAATCCCCGGCGTCATCAGCAGCGTTGTTGGCACATCCGTTGAAGCCGTATTGGTTTGAGTCGGTGGATTTGCAGTAGCAGACTGCTTCATTACACTGGCTGGCACAATCGGCAATTCCACGTCTGCATACGACGCTTGAGATAACAGGACGCCACTCAAGCTCATTGCGATTAAGCTTGGTGTCATCCATCGACTAATTTTGGTTCGCATCATTCACCCTCCGGTTTTGCTCTTGGGTCAACTTTTCACGAACGCGCTTCGTTCTAGCTTGCCCCTCATACGTATCCATCCAACTGAGCTTTGGACGGTATTGCTCAATATCGATATCAAACTCATAGGTGCGAGTTTGGCGCTGTTCATCTCCAGATGGCCCAGAAACCAAGGAATAACCGGTCACAAAGACATGGCCGGTTTCATACTCATACTCCACTTGTCTGGGTTGGAATTTGAGCGTGACTCGGTCTTCGCGGATTTGCCTTGCCTGAATTTCCAGTGCATCGACCACTTGCTGGTACACCGCTGGATAAAGTAGCGGCTCAATGGCAACCCGGATAAAGGACACATTACCCGGCGTCACGTTGCCCATAAGCTCAGCCAGGTAGAGCCCCCAGGATTCAAGGTAAGGTTGAGTGGCTTGGTTTCGTGACACTTCAGCCGTTTCAGACAAGTTTGGTGGTTGAATGGCTACCACGGTATTGCGAGAAAATGCCGCTATCGCAAGCAGCAAATTAGATAGCACCAGCACCGCAATCAGGAACCGCTGCCATCGGTTCTCTAATTGCGTGCCTTGCCATGATTTTAAAAACACGTCGAACTTCACGGCAGATAGCTCCTGATAAATGGGTTAGGGATCGTCTTGGCTTTGGTTGGCAACAGCCCAGCCCAGTAGATGGCGTGAAGAATAAAACCATCTGGGCGACCATCACGAAAACGCCGATAGAGCTTGGTTGTCACCAACCCCAACAGGCATAAAACCAAGGCATTACCGGTAAAAATGCCGATCACTAGCCCCAACAGAATGGGAGCCATTTCATCGGCACTCCAAAGCAGGAAGTGCGGCGGTTCATCGATATAGGACGGAATAGTCACAGGTTCCATAGTCACTCCTCGTTGTTTGAATTGAGAAGTGAAGAATGCCTTGGGATTGGCAGGTTCAGTGGTCAGCTAGATGCCGAATTCTTGAAGGTTTTGAGGTGGCTTAGTGATTCTGTACTTACAATCAGATTGATATCGCAACCTTAAGGGTTACAATTAGTGCACGATAATTGGCACGTTACATTCAGATTTAACAGACGTGATGCGGAAATTGTTAACTGCGAGGATTATCACTATGACTATACATAACCCTGCTCACCCTGGTGAGATATTAAAAGAGTTGGTCATCGAGCCGCTGGAGTTGACGATTACCGATGTTGCAGAGCACTTAAATGTAAGCCGTAAAACCCTATCCAAGGCATTGAACGGACGAGGTGCAATCACTCCGGAAATGGCCGTACGCTTGGAACTGGCTTTTGCTAAGCCCACTGCTGACCACTGGTTGCGCCTGCAAAGCGCTTATGACTTGTCAGTACTCAAAAATCAAAAGGCCTCGTTACACGTCCAGCCTTATGAACTAGCGTAGGGGTAAAATTGATGCCTCTAAAAACATTGAAAGAAAAAGCACTTAAAAATCCTAGTGTTGCTCGTGAATATCATAAACTAAGTCGCGAATTTGCTCTCATCGAACGGAAACTTACACGCAAAATCGCTCGAACACGCAAACCTTAAACTAGCTGAAAACTGTCGCTAGTTATATTGGCGTATTCTCTCAATGTTCGTATTTTTAACTCACGTGCGCCAGTTTATACCGAGTGCTCCGCCCCCCGGCTTCACTTTTTACCAAGCAACCAAGCTCGACCAAAGCCGCTAAATGACGAGAAGCGGTTGGCTTACTCACTTTCGCCACTTTATGGTATTGCGACGTATTAATGCCTTGGTCAAAATCTCCATCAAGCATTCGATTGAGCACTTTTACTTGCTCTGAGGACAGTTGCGTTTGATCGACATTTCGCCAGAAGTTTGTTTTAAAAACCGTTTGGTCGATTTCTTCAAGCACATTGGTAAATGTTTCACCTAAGGTGTTTAAAAACCACATAAGCCAAGCGGTAATATCAAGTTCACCTTTCTGGGATTGCTCTAATATTTCGTAGTAGCTTTTACGGTTGGCTAAAATCGCCACTGACATTGCATAGAAACGGACTGATTGACGCTCAGCTTGCGCCAGTGCCAAATCAGTAAGTAAGCGGGTGATCCTGCCATTGCCGTCATCCAAAGGATGGAGCGTCACAAACCAAAGATGTGTTATCGCAGCTCTAAGCAATGGGTCTAGAGCGGGGTCCTTACGAGAGTCATTAAACCAGCGGATAAACACGTCCAGTTCAGACTCAAGCACATCTCGGCTTGGCGCTTCAAAATGCACCGTGGGTTTATCTATTCTGCCCGATACAACCTGCATAGGCTCATCCCCACGTAACTGCCCTCCTATCACAGAATTAAACATGGTATAACCCTCAGGAAATAGTCGTTTATGCCACTGTAATATTCTTTCAAGTGAGAGAGGCGAGACTAAATTCTCCACCGCATCTAACATTATTTCTGCTAAGCCATCAGTGCGTTCAGTGGTTGGAAATGGTTTTTCTTCAGAAAGACCGAGCTTATTAGCCAAGGACGAACGAACAGAAAAAGCATTGAGCTTCTCACCTTCAATGGCACTCGAATGAATAATGTTCGCCAATAGCGTGTCTAACATACTTTGCTTTTGGTCTTTAGGTTGGCTCGACATCTTGCCCAACAACATTCCTTGGTGAAAGCGAATGTCGCGTAACTTGGGTTCAATGACTTTTTCATCCCAGATAAAGTTTGGCCAATCAGCTTGTTGCCAGATCCACATCTTGTCGCCTTTTTGATTTAAATAACAGTCTATTCAAATCATAGCATGATTCGAATCAAACCCACAATCGAATCAAATGATGATAGGAATAAGCCAGATATTCATATCATCCTGTCTTGGTGGCCATTAACCGAGGCCTCAAATCTTCTTCTGCAAGTGACTTAACGCCAACCCCGCCATCAATGCCAAACCGATGATCATCGACGGTAGTACCACCGGTGGAATAGCCAGCGGGGCAAACAATCCCATAAACAGCAAAATGACGCCTGAGCCCAGGATAATCATGCTGTAGCGGTGAATGATAGGGCTCGAAAAATCAAAGGTTGTCTTCTTAATCTTCCAGGTCATCAAGCCGTCCCACAACGCCGGTAACATGAGAATAAGCGCAAAGGGCAACCAGACCATCAGCAAAGCAAATCGCGTGAACACTTGGTACAACACATCAAAAAATGCCTGAATACGGTCTTCTACCCAGACAAACCAAAAGCCTCCCATGCTCTCCATCCCTTTAGAGCGCAGTCGCTGTTCTTCAGTGGGGATTAGAAAATCACGCACCGATTGCTCCATCTGCGTATCCACAACCCATGATTGATACCAGCCATGGCTAGTTTGACCAATCCAATAGCTTGTTTGAGCGCCCAACTGATTTTGGATCATCTGCTTCTCTTTACTAATGACCCGGCCAGTCCAATCACCGGGCACTAACACGCCAATGGCAATAATCTCCAGCATCAGTGCCAGACACAGCAGCCAAACCGACTTATGCTTGCTCATGCCAAACATCCTCTTCTACTCGCGCCAGCATGGCTGCAACGGTTGGCGTCATAATCCGGGCTTTAATCACTTGTTGAAGCCGCTTTGTCGTCGTATGACCACTGACATAACGCACATCGATGCGTCCTTCAGCCAAATACGCCATCCGATTTGGACGATTACGAATCCAGGAGTAGAAATACACACCATCTACGGCAGCCCACTCGAAATGGTCAGGATCACGCAGCCGAATCCCCGTTAAAGCACTGGCGGCAGTCCAGGTCAGTGCCTCAATGAAATGCCAAAGGCGTACACTGTCATCATCACAACTGACTTCTTCATAACTACCCAAGCCATTGCACAGACACAAATCAAAGATGGAATGGCCATCTAACGTGAACGCATCCGTTAAGTAGTCCGCCAAGCAATACACCGAGGCCAAAGCATGAGGCCAGTCGGTTTCAAGCAGTCTTAAGGTTTCCTTGAACTGGGGGTTATGTTGCTGCCACTGAGCGAGCATTTCTTTACTGGTAAGTATTGTCATTTTCAGACAGACTGAATGATGCATACAGACTCCTTATGCTGCCTGTGTAGAGCTGGTTAAAATAGGAATGCGGCCTTTGATCACGCGGCCACCTGAAAGCTTGGCGATGTACTCCAGGTTGGGGAGCTGGCCTAATAACTGCGGTGGAAACATATCGCCTTCTTCCTCCATCAAGCGTTCGCCATGATTGCCGGTAAACAACGCGGGGCTGTCCGAGTTGGACGACATACCTTGAGTTTGCATGATGTACTGCAACCGAGTCTTAGGCAGATTGTCAGTAATGTACTGCTGCGTTTCGGCATCCATCACCCGAAGGGCTATCAGGTTGTTGATGTTACCTAACACCTGGCGTGCCTTAGCTTCGCTGCCTGTACGAGCGGCAAAGTCAGCAAAGGTCTGAGTAGCAATCACACAACGCATTTTTGCGCCACGGCCTTTGTTGAGCAGTTGAATGAAGGGATCGTTGACGACTTCAGCCGCCTCATCGATGAAGATATTTACGGGACGATTTTCAACACCATAGTTATAGCGGTCACCGGCCACGGCGGTGAGATCGGATAAAAGCAACGAACCAATGGCGCTGCCAACCATGGCGTCGGTTAATGAATCCAAGCCGATATAGGCCACTTGGGCATTGTTGATAATACGGCCAGAATCCGTAATTAACCGGCTGTCAGCCACATCATTTGCAATCGGTGATAGCAATGGGCCTAGCTCACTTGATGTGAGCATATTCAGCACCGGCATCAGTGAGGCCACCATCTTGGAATAGTGGGTTCTGTCATGTTCAAACATGCTCAAAAGGCCTTCCAAATCGGTATTGGCGGCAATGGGCTGAATGCGTTCGTAGTAAAAAAGCAGCATCGCCATGGCTTGTTTTGCCAAGGTATTGGCCTTTTCAGTAAAGCGTTTAATCTCCACACTAAAGTTCGGATACACCTGCGCCCCCCAGGCTGTGACGGCTTTTACTACCAAGCCTTCTGGGCCACCTTCCAAGAATCGTCTCAGTGCTTTCAGATCAGGACGTTGTGACGTAAGCAACAAACCTTGCACTATGTTATTCAGTGCCATTTGGCCAAAGGCTTTAAATGGATCAGCACCGGTTTCGGATGGGATTAGTGCCGCAATACGGCTGGCAATTTCAGTGCCTCGGTTAAAGTTTCTCAGGGGATTAAGACGTACTGAATGCTCTGGAAAACCCGGATGAAAATACACAAAGCGCTCAGGACTACCGGCGGCAATACAGGCTCGCTGCGCATTATCCTTAAGTTCCTTGTCTCCCTTAGGATCAATAATAATCACGGCTTCATTACGCAAAATGGCCTGAGTGATCATCGCATCAAAGCATCGGGTTTTTCCGGCACCGGTTGTGCCGACAATTAAGGTATGGCCTTCTGTGTGACCAACTGGCTGGTACACATCTTCTTCTTTGGGCTCAACACCATGAATCCAGGTTGAACCCATTTGTTTGCCGTGACCTTGGTTAAGCAAGGTTTGCTTATCCCGCTTTAAGATTTCATAAGCGCGTTGAGCATGACGTTGGTCCCACTCAAAGCCATACCCTAACCACAATTCATCAGGATGTTTTGCCATCACTTTTTGCAAATGCGACAGCGCCATAAAAGCCAAAGGTTTGCCTTTTAATCCCTTCTGTAACTTATGAAGACGGTAAGCCTCAGGCAGGCGATACAACGCCATGCCCGAGGAAATCCCTGTCATCCACCAAAATGGCTCAGGTGGTAGCTCAGTCAGCATTTCTGCGGCTATTGCCCCAGTGGCCCCAACCAGCCAGCCTGCTGCTGCCATGGCTTCATAGTTCGTGCGCCAAGGCATCTCATATGCGTTTTCTTTCATTCATGCTCCGCAAATAACCGTTTGCAATCCGATTCATTTCAAATGGATTAACGTTTAGCGTGAGCGGTAAACAGAACCGTTTCCCCCTCATCAAACTGGCATTGGTCACTGGCCGAGATCCCCCGAAGCAGCTGTCCGGCTGGAATGCCATGCTCCTTGGCGACTTGGCGTAAGGTTTGAATCGTGACGCGAATACCATCGGCACTATGATCCACGTCTGGGTAATCGCCATCGGTCAGTAAGATGGGCAAATCTTTCACAAAATTAACCATCTGTTGCCGCTGTGCGTATTTGGGGTCTGTACTTGAGTTCGCATTGGGCGCAATCGGCGTTTGCTTACGCTCAGCTCTTGTGGCGAGCTCTTTTGCTTGGGCACTGGTTGTCTCAGTTCGACTCGGACGCTGTGAAGCCTCTTTGTTCTGAATTGCTGCCGCCGGTTCTGCGTCTTGTTTGGGAAGGTCAATCAGTGCAGTAAGCTCTTTAGAAATCGATACTTTCAGCAGTAACCCTTGCTCCTGAACTCCATCATTTGTAGTCACAGTTCTGGCTTTACGCGTCGGGTTTGCCGGATCTAGTTCAAGCCAATCTAATCGACTGAGTTCAGCAAGCAGTTTTCGGGGGGCACACCAGGGTCTTACTCCATCGGGATAGCGGATCAGTATCTGTTCACCAACCATAACCAACGCACTGCTGGCCTCTGGGAGCCACGCCAAAGGTCCAGGGAGATTAAATGCGTCTGCATCGTGCTGGTTTACGTTATTTGAGATAGCGGCGTTGTTTGAATCGTTAGGCTTTTCACATCCATCACCCGGATCATTTTCAGTTGCCTGGGGGCTATTAACGTCGCTTGCACGACTGAGTTCATCATCTTGTTCGGACGATTTTGTCGATGGCGACTCAGACGAATTGCTGTGTTCAATTGATGATGACGCTTCAGGCAAGTCTAAATGCTCACTGGAGCGACTCTGTGGCTCTGCTTGTGTTTGCTGTGTTGCTTCCCACTCAGATTTGCTAAACAGTCTCACACTACTTGGTACATTCGAGCTGAACAATAAATCGGCCTCAGATATATGCAGCATGGGTAACCAGATGGGCTTGTCGTCTTTGATCAGCACTTCAGGGGCAAGGCTTTCATATCGCTCATTCGAGGCGGATTTAGTGGCCAATCCTCGCTCAATGAGGATGTCCGCTAAAGTATCGGGATCTCTTGGTATGCCAGGTATCTTGTCTTTGGCCAACAGCTCAATGATGTCCTTAGCTGCACTTTTCCAGACCAGGTAAAGATTGGTTGATTGATTCGATTTTCGTACCCAGACTCTGGCATCTCGCTGATTAACCAGCCATTGCGAACTTGCAAGTAATCGCCTCATTGAATCAAGTAGATAGCGTTCGACTGGGACACCAAGGGCATTGTCGTCAACGGAAATTCGTTGAGCTTTCAGGTCTCGCTGTACACTGGTTTGGTCAGCTTCAATGACCAATTTAGAAAGGACATGCTCGGGATCGGTATTGCCAATTGCTTCTAGCATTGCTTGCAAAATCTCAGGGCCCGGCTGGGTTAACCAGGCGAGCAACTCAGGTGTCATCACCCGGTTTAACACCAGAATTGAGAATTGCTCGTGCCGCTTGCACCGTCCGTCGCGCCAGCGAATAAAATAACGTTCAATGCTGTTGTTACTGGTCCACTGAGATAATGTTTCTAAAAAAGGGTTCCACTGATAGCGTCCATCTTCGTCTGTAATGGACAAGTCTGAAACAGGCTTACCAATATCATGGAACAAACCGCCTAATGCCGCCGCAACACGCCACCTTGGCTCTAGCTCTTTTTTCTCAACCGGTGTGCCACTGGCAACAAAGATGATCCCTTCAGCTGCTTGTGCCGCCCAGAAAGCAACTTCCAACGAATGACGTAATAAACCACCAGCACCACTGTGATGATGATGCTCAGAAGCTGGCAACAAGTGAACATAGGACGCCAGATGATCAATGCAGGGTTGAATTAGCCTTTGAAAATCACGCTGGTTGAAGCCAAGTACCTGATGCAGTTTGGCTATTAGCTCGTCTTGTGTGGACTGCAAATCTTCAGGTGACGCAGCTGGCAACCCCTTCAGAAATGGCGGATAGCGTGGAATGTCTGTATCCAGTTGCGATGACAGCTCTGGTAGTGCTTTGGTTTGAAAAAATAGGTTTTTGAACATAGTGAACCTCCGACACGATAGTGTGAAGGTTCTTTAGCAACTGAAGATGTTAGATAGCCGAAAGAAATATGCATTTATCTGTAGTTGTTTTCGTTCTAGTGAGAAAACCGACAGTTACATTACAGTGTGGGGTAAGACAGCTTTTCATTGTAAGACTGGGCATCATCCTCCCAAACTAGCCGAACAACATGCTTTCGTTTCGTTTGCATATGAACAGCGGCTATTAGCTCAACGGCTTGATACTTTTCGAGGCTTTCCATCGGAAATTTGTCAGTCACTTCTGATTCAATAACTAAATCGTTACCTTCGGGGAACTCAATTCTGACGTTTCTTGCAGTAGCAGCACCTTTATTCCAAACCTTAAGCCGATACTTACTGCTGCCAAGTTTTATAATTGATGCACCAAGGTCAGCTTGCTTTCCTTTCAGAGCATCTTCATTTTCTTTTTCCAAGAGAATGGTGTTTAGCTTTTCTTGGCTTTCGACAAGTGACTTCTGCCTCTTATTAAAGCTGACCGTTTGCCATGTTGCGTAGCCAGATAAAAGGAAAGCTAATCCAGCTATCACATCACCTGCATCAATAGTTACTGGCATTACCTAATCCTTATATTCTTACTACCAGAAAAAGCCTTTTTCAAAGATTTACGTAGTTCGTCTTGAGCGTCTTTTAAAACTTCTTCCTTGATTTCAGAAAGGTGCTCATCAATATTTTCGCTATTCTCTTGAATAAGCTCATCTTTATTGAACTCTCGGCCACAAGATGCACAAGTCATTACTTGTATTGTTTCATCGCGACCGTCTTCGTAGGAAAAGTCCGAACAACCACAAGTCGGGCAAAGCAAGCTTATGCTTCTATTGTATTTTTCAGGATTCATGCTATTTCTCCGTCACGTAAACAGCCATACTTAAAATTTAACCGCATGAGTGAGCGACATTTAGACTCAATCTGCTGGCTGAATCTTCCAATTATTGTTATGAAACTAAAAGTGAGCTGTCAGCCAGATGAACTGACAGCCCGATATAAAAACGAAAACAACTAGCCGCTTACGACTTCCATCAATTTCGAGTAACTCGTTACAACATCATATTTGACATTTTCACTCGTTATCTCTGCATTAATTTTTTCAAAGAATTTCCTAGCACATTCAATCTTGCGATCTTCTATGCCACGCAATTCAAGCGAAGACATCGTTCCTTTAGTCTCAGCAATAAAGTAAATGTGTTTAACACTTCCTTCTTTGAAAGAAATAGCCCAATCAGGGTTGTAGTCGCCAACAGGCGTCGGTATCAGAAAACCACGAGGCAGTTTTGCATAAACCACGACTTCTTTGCTTGTATCGAGCTCGGTAACAAAGTCCCGCTCAATACCTTGTGAATCGACGACTACATAATCATAAATATGCTTATTAACGCCACTAACGGCTTTTGTCATATCTGTGATTTTTTGCTCTGCCGTGAATATATCAACATCATAAGATTCGTTCGTTGGATCATATGATAGCTTCTCGATAATCACAGATGCCTTTTGCTCTTTCACAAGGCGTGAAGCTTCAGCGAGAAAATGCTCAGGGTTTTGCTTAAATTGTGCAAATACTACAGGTTCTATACCCATCAGTATTTCGGCGACTGTTTTGCGAGTCAGCACACAATTTTCAGCCAACTTACCAACCAAGTCATAACGAACAGCAGAATGAATGCTCGATTGATGAGTTTCAGTCTCAGTGTTTTTCACCTTGAAACTTTGTCCAGCTTTGAGTTGTTCGTCGGTAATGCCATCCAATTGAACACCATCTTGAATGGTGTATTGAAGAGGCGTTACCTTAAGTTCTTTATTGAGTACCCGAATACAATTTTTAATCAACTCAGATGAATCAAAATCAACCTTATAAACCGCTTTGCGATTGATTTTGTGCCAAAGCTCCTGAAACTCTTTCTTATCAAAATTAGCATTCAACGGATTGTTTTTAGGTTTACGATCATCACCAACACCTGGCAATTGCGCTTCACTATAAACACCGTCTATCAGCGTCAATATTTGCTCTCGGTAAGGCTCTAACTCAAGAGGCATTGGCGCTAACTGTCCACTAGCCTTAGCCTGGTGGAATGATGACGCGATTGAATCGTCAGCTTCATTGGTATAATCATTTTTAAGCAAATACTTATAAATTTGCTTAGCCATGACAGGTGTTACTTCTACAGGTCCATCAGCAGTTGTAATTGTCTTACCCGTAAAATAAGCTTCATCTGCTTTTCTAGGTCTCGCTGAGAGAGACTCGCTGATTTCTTTTTGTAGATTCGTGACAAAGTCTTTATAGCTTTCACTTGCAATCACCGACAAGACATTAATTTCATGCACAGTTGCCGGATGATCTTGTCTGTCACCATGTTTATTGACGGCCAGACGTAAACCACGTCCAACTTCTTGACGACGAGAGATAGTATTGTCGCTGTGTTTCAACATACACATGACAAATACGTTTGGATTATCCCACCCCTCGCGCAAAGCCGAGTGTGAAAAGATAAATCGAGTAGGCTCTTCAAACGAAAGTAACTTTTCCTTATCTTTTAAAATCAAATCATAGGCATCTACATCGTCTGATAGCCCGGCATCTTCACCACGGACTTTAAAGCCTGGGTTCTGAAGACGATTTGATTTCTTATCAATTGAGAAGTAACCATTATGCGTTCTAGAGCCTTCAATGGCCGATAGATAGGCTTTATAGGCATCAGTCTGCTCACTGGGTAAAAGAGACAACTCATCAAGATACTCCTGTACAAGTAAAGAGTACTCTTCTTCAAAGACACGAGCATAATCACCTTTCTCATCGGCTTGAGAGTAGTCTCTATACTTTGCGACTTCGTCAATAAAAAATAGAGAGAGAACCTTTATACCTTGGCTGAAAAGAGTTTTTTCTTTTTCTAGGTGCGCTTTAATTGTCTCGCGGATCTGTATTCGGCGAATGGTCTCTTCGGTCACGTCTCCCGTGGCATCGCCCGCGGTTAAAACATGGCCATTTTTGAATTCAACCGTGTCGTTAATCGCGTTGACATCAGTAACCACAAAGTCACGGTACTGGTCCAGACCATTGCTAAGATCAAAAAGATTATCGCCCTTAGTGACCTTCTTAGGTAAACGTTTAATGGCATTTTGTTGTTTAACTTCGATCTCAATGCGAGCCACTGGCATTTTTTTCGAGATCTCGATGGATTCCAGATATAGATAGGCTGTCGTTCCCGCCAAGCCTTTTACTGAAATACCACGAACGGCAATTTTCTTAACCAGCTTATTGTTATAAGCGTCAAGCGCATCCAAGCGATGCACTTTATTATGTGTTGTCTTATGCGTGGCCGAATATCGAAGTACCATCAGTGGTTTGAATTTGGCTAAGGCATCTAATGTCTTCTTGCCTTCCATCTTCTGCGGCTCATCCAAAATCAGGATTGGACGGTTTGCACTAATAACATCAATAGGACGCCTAGACTGGAAGTCATCCAACTCTTCATAAATACGTCGATTGTCTTTTCCTGACGCATTAAAGGCTTGAATATTAATGACCATGACATTGATGCCACTGTCAGAAGAAAAACTCTCTAACTGGTGCAATTGTTTCGAGTTATAGATAAAGAACCGTGCCTTTTTACCGTCATAGTTTTGAGCAAAATGCTCACCTGTGATTTGCAGCGACTTGTAAACACCTTCACGAATGGCGATGCTAGGCACAACGATAATAAATTTGCTCCAGCCATAGCGCTTATTCATCTCAAAGATGGTTTTGATGTAGCAATATGTCTTACCAGTACCGGTTTCCATTTCAACATCGAGATTAATCTTAGAGCTGGCATTGCTGACTAACGCTTCTGAAACAGGGAGGTTCTGCCTACTTTGAACACCATGTATATTTTGCAATAACTGCGATTCAGTGATCGCGAGTTCAGCATTTTTAAAACCATCCTGGTCGCTCATATCCCAGCCAGCATTACCAAATTTATCTTTGGCAACACCAGGATCGATTCGGTAGGTTACGCCGGAGGTATTAGATTGCCCCGCAAAGCAGTCAACAACCGACTCTACGGCAACAGTTTGATAAGGTTGGACTTTGAACTTTAACTTCATGCTCCCTCCTTATATCGCTTTAACTTCAGTATGTGGCGACACTTGCTTGAAAATCTGCACAGCATTGATTTTTACTGCATCAGACTCAAAGCCGTCGTCACGGAACACCACACGAAGTGGTTCTTTTGTGGCTAACTCTTTAATCAAAGCTTCATTTATGCGCAGGTCAAAACAGGCCACCAGTGCATCATCATCGACAAAGAATACCGATTTACCTTGAATCGTTTCTTTTCTAATTGGCAAGGTTAAATCGACGCCCCAATCAAGTAGAACTTGAAAGAGTAAATCTTCATCAGTGCGGTCTGCTTTAATATTATCCACCAATAAGTCTAACGAACCCTGAGTAACTTGATCTGGAGAGTAGTAAACATCTGCCATATTAGATGTATCCACTTTAAGTACTCGGAATCCAACGTCCTTATTCCAGTCTTTGTGGCACTCGCCTTCTAATATTTTTGCGCCAGCTCGGCGAATGCGTTCTTTAGAAATCTCAGCAATGGTTTTATAGCCTGCTTTGTAGGCTTCTGACTTTTTATCACACTCTTCGGGCAACTGAACCATGATAAATTTTCGGCTACCGCCATCTTCAGCGTTAAGCTGCATTACTGCATGGGCTGTTGTGGCAGAACCAGCAAAGAAATCTAACACAATATCTTGCTTAGTATTTGAAACCAGACTTAACAGAAACTTGATAAGTTTTGTAGGTTTCGGAAAACTCATTACCTTAGAGCCAAATAGTGTTGTAACTTCATCACCACCAGCTTTCGTACCGCCCACCTCTGAAGAAGAGACTACCGTTTTAGGATGAACAGTTCCTCTCTCTTTTTCATAAAATAAAATACCTTTCGAATTAAAGTAAAAACGAATAACCTTTTGCCCTTTTGAATCAACAGTGTCTTGACCCTTTAACCACTGTAATACTTGATTCTTCATTGCCCATCCAGCTTTTAGTGTTACATCTTCTGCTAAAATCCCATTTTCAAATCTTAATTTCCCAGACGTAACATACTGCTTTTCTGAACCTCCAAGTTCATCTTCAAATGTAATATCGCTTTCTTCACACTCGATAGTACCCTTCGGAAAAAAAATTTCACTCGCTGGATTGGCGGCTGAAATTTTCTTCAAAGCTCCATGCTTGATAGTGCCGCCTGACTTATCAATAAAAAATTGCAGATTTGACTTACTTTTTGAAAAGGCGACTATTGATTCATGTGAGCGGGTGAAGTGACCGGCTTGAGGCCCACTTGAGAGATGCCATATTAGCTCTGAAAGGAAATTTTGTTCTCCAAAAACCTCCTCGCATATTTTTCTTAGATTGTGATTTTCGTTGTGATCGATACTGATGAATACCACACCATCATCTGATAACAAATTTTTAGCTAGCCGTAATCTAGAATAAACCATGCTGAGCCAATCGGAATGGAACCGACCATTAGTCTCAGTATTAGCCTGTAGCCGATTGCCAGTCTCGTCTACCTGGTTCGATTTTTTTAAGAACGATTCAGAATTTTCGGAAAAATCATCTTCATAGATAAAATCATTACCGGTATTATATGGTGGATCAATGTAAATCATTTTAACCTTGCCTAAATAGGTTTCTTGCAGCATCTTTAGCGCATCAAGATTATCACCTTCAATAAAGAGGTTTTCAGTGGTGTCAAAATTGACACTTTCTTCTCGAAAAGGTCTTAAGGTTTTTGCAATAGGTGCATTCGCTGTTAGTAGTGCTTCTCGCTTACCGGGCCAGTTCAGCTGATAACGTTCTTGCGGCCCTTCAACGATTGAATTTGACAGCTCTTGTTTAATTTGGTCAAAGTCAATGGCTAGCTTTACTTCTCCGTTAGCCCCTTTTGATTCCGTCACGCAGTTTGGAAACAACGCCTGAATTTTCTCTATGTTTTGCTGCGTCATGTCGGGGCTGTGCATCTTTAATTTATCCATGTGTTTTACCTTTTGCGTGATGCCTTACATATCGCCGTCATATTTGTCGCGGTAGCGTTGTTGACTTCGTTCATTCACCCCAATCACATAGAAAAACTATGCTCAGGGGTTCATTCACTTGTCGACTAGCTACCACACCAACTATTTAGGCCATAATGAAAGCGGGCACTATTTAACTGATTAAAATTGTTTATTCTTTATGCGAGTAATTCTTCAAGCTCGCACCTTAAATTCTTTAACTGCTTATTGAGCTCAACCTTGCGGTTAAACTGTTTCTCAGCATGAACCTTCTTCTTATATTGCGAGATTTGCTTTTCCAATGCCTGAATTGCCATCAAGCGTTCAATGACCTCTTCAATACTCTCTGCGGTTCGTTTGGGTATGGGTAACAAGCGAGCAAGAAGCTTTTGATACAGCTCTTCCATATCGATTGCAGTTGGCAAACCCAATACTTCAGAAGTTACTGTTGATGCATTAACTAAATAGAACGTTTCTGAGAACAAATAACGGCTACAAACCCATTTGGCCTGATCGTTCTCTGCCTTACGCTTATAGCAAGCGGCGTAATGGCCTTGCTCACCACTAGCACCCCATACCTCAAATAGAATGGGAAAAGGTATGGCCAAATCAATCGCTTTAAGTACGCTGTCGTCTATCGAGTCACCTTTAAGCTTCACACTGAAAACCTGTATTTCACTGACCTCACTGGTTTGGGGAATATTCAGCGTGCTAGGCGATAGCTTGTAAGCCCAAAGAATTTGATCTACTTGCTCAACAAAAAGTGACTTCAACCCAGTGGTTGCCGCGCTGTGCTCATATATTTTGTTCTTAGGCACGACTCGACCGAACTTTGCGTTGTCAGGAAATATCCAAGGTGAGTTCATAAACTAGCTAACCTCATCCTGAGCACTATTCTCCATCAGATGCTTTTGCTGGATCACAATAAATGCCAGCAATTCAAAGTCATCAAGCCCGGCAAATGTATTCACTAAAGCAGAGGTAGCGCCACCACTGAACAAACTATCAATATCTTTTTCTTCTTTAACTTCAACCATGCTTTTTATGGCATCGGTTAGAAGGTGAGAGTAACGCTGCATATCTCGACCGTCTTGTGTTAGGCGATTAAATAACGCACAAATATCACTGAGCGGCTCTGTTTGCCCTTTGCAGCTACTGCGGATTAAATCTAATAATCTCTTTACCTCAAAATGATTAGCGACGATGTGCCCCTCATTCGATACATAGACAAGGTAATAAGGGTGGAGCCTGTTTTGCAGATCTCTATCGATACTGTTATTGACGTTTTTCAGCGCAAACACCACGCCAGGCAATAACCCTAATTCTGGCTTAGCTTCAACCACCGCATGCATGCCACTTGGTGCGTTTCTTGGTTCGCCGTAGAGTTTCATTAAATTAAGTAGGTCCATCCGAAATTCGTTTAGACCTAGATCGGTGATAGAAACCCCCGTTTTTAAATCTTCAAGCTCAATGACTTCTTCTTGCAGCTTCTTTAACTGCTCTTTACGATACGACACATCGTTAGCTTGACTACTTAAGACGTTATCATCACCGGTCGCTGTCACGTCAACAATCGTCATTCGACTTTCAACACGTTCTTTTAAGTTGATGTACTCATCCAGCGATATATCAGGCCAGTAGTTAACTAACTGAATGCATTTATTCGGCGAGCCAATACGGTCAACTCGCCCAAAGCGCTGTACAATCCGAACTGGATTCCAGTGAATATCAAAGTTAATTAAGTAATCGCAGTCCTGTAAGTTCTGTCCTTCAGAGATACAGTCTGTAGCAATCAACAAATCGATTTCAGCGGGTTCATCGGGTAATACACTGGCTTTCGATTTGGAAACTGGCGAAAACAAGGTGAGCACTTCTTGTGTGTCGTAACCTTTTCGTCCGGTTTTTAAGGTGGTCTTAGGTAAACTGGCACCACCAGTGATCATCGCAGTATGGATTCTATGCTCGCTTAACATCACAGGTGACAACTGCTCGTACAGATATTGAGCGGTGTCCGCAAACGCCGTGAACACAATGATTTTCCTGTTTCCAGGATTTATCGGATTATTTATTTTTGCAGCAATATGTGATTTCAGATGCTGCAACTTGGCATCTTCTTCTGGCTTAATTTTGCTAACAGAATCTAGTAACCCTTTGATCAGCTCCAAATCGCCATCTAAATCCTGCTGCCAGGATGGAAGATCCATATCCATTAGCTTAATTTTGATTTTGTTACCGATTTCCATATCGTGATAAGAAGGCAAATCGTCTTCATCTGCTTCAATAGACTCTAGCGCTTCAACGAGACTGCTCACTTCGGTTTGCCCGTCTCGCTTATAGAATTCGTCGATAATACCTAGAACACGAACATGGTTATCATGGAGAGATTGCAAGGTGCTTCTGAACGAGTATACGGAGCTCTCAAGACGCTTTAGAAGGTTGGTTGTCATCAGTGCAACTAAGCTTTTTTCACGGTCGCTTTGCTTTAACTTACCTTTTCCGCCTTCAACTTGCGTGTCATACATCTCCTCGTATTTCTTCAATCTACTCGGGAGGATATAACTCACTGGCGCATAAACAGATAGTTTGAGTAGCTTAAGCTGTTCAAAGATCTCATTCAGGCTAACTACATCCGAACGAGTAGTAAGCGGACAATGAAACGAGATTGGCTTGTTACGTTCAGGGAAATGGCCAATATCTGTTGTGTCGTAGAATGTTGTGATGTGCTTTCGTGAGCGAGCGATAGTGACGCTATCAAGCAGTTCAAAAAAGTCAAAATCCAAGGCATCGAGAATGGCTTTAGCTGTTCGCGTCTCTGGGTCTAGTTTGGACCAAGCGTTAAATGCGGCTTGTGCTTGGTTGAATATCTGTTCCACGCTTTTTGTGGTTTTAAGATGCTTTGTGAGATTGCTCGACTCGCCTTCATAAGCTAGCGCAAGCTGGTTTCTTAAGTCAGTAAATCTATTATTCACTGGTGTCGCTGATAGCATCAGCACCTTGGTTTTTACGCCAGCGCGAATAACTTTATTCATCAGTTTCTGATATCGAGTTTCTCGATCTTTCACTGCATCGTTATTTCTAAAGTTATGCGACTCATCAATGACGACCAAGTCATAGTTACCCCAGTTGATTCTATTTAACGGAGTACCGAAGGATTCGCCAGAGGTTCTGCTCAAATCTGTGTGACACAAAACATCGTAACTAAAACGGTCTTTAGCAAAGATATTTGTCTTTAAGTTTCGATTAAAGTTGAGCCAGTTATCCGCTAACTTTTTCGGACATAGAAGCAGCACAGATTTGTTTCTGAGCTCGTAATACTTGATGACGGCTAACGCTGTAAATGTTTTACCAAGACCAACACTATCAGCCAGAATGCAGCCGTTATAGGTCTCTAACTTATTGATAATCCCAGTCGCGGCATCTTTTTGGTAGTTAAATAACTTGTTCCAAATCAAGGTGTCCTGATAGCCGGTTCGATCATTTGGTAATACATCCTCTGTAATATCATCAAGAAATTCATTAAAAATATTATACAAAATAATGAAATAGACTTTTTCGGGCGAGTTTTCTTGGTAGACAGATTCTATATGCTCGCAAATGGTTTTAGTAACATCTTGAAGTTTCGCAGGATCTTTCCAAATTTGGTCGAATAACTGTAAGTACTGCGCTGTGAAATTTGGCTCATCGATTTTTTGCACAAAATTCGAAATAGCATTGCCTCGCTGATACCCTAGATCAACCGCCGTAAAACCGCTAACCGGAGCAAAAACTGCACTTATTGCATCTGCTTGCTGTCTAGACGCTTCCGTCACAACAAACGACTGCATTGGAGAATCAGTTTTGTTTGATTTGAATGTCGCTTTCTTTCTGATCCAGTTTGCACACTCTTTGGCGATCGCCTTTTGAGTGAGCTTGTTCTTTAACTGTATTTCAAAGTCAGTTCCGTAAAGGCTGCGTTCACGCCCTGCTTTGGGAATAAAGAACTCTCGTTTTTCTTTTTTGAATTTATCGGTAACTTCATCTGCGACAAAAGTAGGTGATGTGAAGATGAACTCAAGTGAGTCTATCTTCGCTAACTCCTTTTTGAGAGCCTCATACGCATAAATAGAAAAGCAAGACGCAGCAATCTTTAACTTTGTATTCGGTGTCAGCGTCTGTTGAAGCTCGTCACCTAATAGATTGTTAAGGTTATCGATTATTTTCATCAAAATTTATTCCCTGCGCCAAGTTCGTTTTT
Organism: Vibrio sp. 1288; assembly: GCF_033344475.1. NCBI lineage: Bacteria > Pseudomonadati > Pseudomonadota > Gammaproteobacteria > Vibrionales > Vibrionaceae > Vibrio > Vibrio sp. 1288. The sequence goes on along the minus strand of NZ_JAWPOX010000006.1, from coordinate 106,362 downwards.
GTGCATTAGTTACCAAGTTCTTTTTCAATCCCTGGAGCTAGCATGATGTTTTTAACTCCATAAAGTGTTGCTCTGTTCTTTAAATGCAATTGAGTTCCACCATCTTTTAGTGTGGCGTTGGAAGAACAATCCACATGCCATTGTCTGAGTAAATAGCCTGCCGTTGCCGCTCTAATCTCAACCTTTAGAACGCCACCCGCCATACCATAATCCAGTTCAATCGCTTCGCTGTGCTCAATACGAGGATGCGGCACTAACTCCAGCTCTACAAAGCGGTTCCATTGCCGGTCTTGGGTTTCGAGCTCGGTTTCAGATAAAGTGGAGTCTTCAACCACAACCGCTGCTTTAATTCGGGTCAGTACAAAGTCTCTGAATTCACCATGTTTGCGGTCAAAACCACGAACATGCCAACGCAGGCCATTGTCCACCAGCGTATGCGGTACAATTTCACGCGTGGTTTCACCGCTCGATAACGACACATAGGTGATACTCAAGGCTTTGCCTTTGTGTATAGCCTCGGTGACTTTCGCCACTATCGATAAGCTCGGCTTGTTAAGGTGATAAAGCGCTTCACACGCAAGAGGTGGTTTTACCTTTCCAGTAAAGCCATCACCGTACCCTTGGCTAATGGTTGCCAGTGTTCTCACGACGTCATAGTCGAACAAGGGCTCAAAAGCTTCACCACGCTTATGCAACTTGAGCTTTTGGTCATACTCAATGTTGCTTGGTGCAAGCTCTCGGTACATTGTGAAGTCTTTCGTTGCCTGAGCGGCGGCTATACTGAAGCGATCAACTAAATCCGCTCGCACCGCTTCGCCCTTAAATAATAAGGTGAAATCGATGTGGGCAATGCGATCCCTGGTTGCTTGTGGCAACTGCGCTATCTGCGAAAGCCTATCTGGCTTTCCTTTCGCGCCTTCTTTAGCGAGTGAACTCGCTGGTACCGTTTGTTTCAGACCATCATTTGTCATGCGTCTTGTTTATCCAATTCAACCAGGTTCTTAAAACTCTGTTTATAAAGTACGGACCGACATCGCGTCATCACATTGAAAAGCGTCACTCAATGCTGCTCTTTATCCGCAATGACTAATCAATCTCTATTGGTTGAAGCTAGACAGATGGCCATAAAACACTGAATAGGCTTCAACCTAATTAATTTTATTAGGTGTCATCCTATCACAAATTATTTTGTAGGGAAGACTAAGCGGCAACTTTTTGATCTGGATTGCAATTGCCGCTCAGGTATGGGCGCAAAGACATTGTTTTGTGCCATTGTTGATAGCCGCTATCAATGCGCTACCCGAACCAATGGCACCACGATGTACCCTGCCTACTTGCAGCCGCAGCGGTGTTACCTGCATTCGCTCACCCCCATCACATAGAAGATCTATGCTCATGGGCATTCGCTCACTTGCCGCCTAGCTGCAACACCAAGTAGTTTGGGTATAACGTAAGTTCATTTTCCAGAGGTTTTCAAATATGCAAGGCTTACCTTGTAGAGAGCTACAAAGCTTTAAATCGATTGCGGGCATCTTTGTAGTCATAGTGGGCATGTTCTGAGCCACGATGGTACAAATCATCCAGGTAAGTTTGTTCCTGCGGCAACTCGTCTTCGCTGATTTCGCGCCACCAATGTTTGTTGGCACCTTTCACACCGTCATGCCAGCGGTAACCGCGTTCTTTTAAATAGTCCTTTACGTCAAACGGCGCACCAAACGCACGAACTAACACAGTTCGCCTGTCTGCTTCAGACAACAAGTTTGCAACGGACTCGGGCAACAAATGGAACAACCAGGCCATCGCGAAACAATCAGTTGCAGCTCGGTGTCCTTCATAGAACCAACCTAAGCGAAGCAGCAGGTACTCAAGTTTTCGACTTTCAAAACCCAGCGCCTTCCAATCTATGCCACTGGCTGAACAGGCCCAAGATAGATGTCCTAATGCAGCAAACCGCTTTTCAAAGAAAGGGCGATCAAACTGTGCATTGTGTGCAACCACCAGCGGATCATCGGATAACCAACTCGCAACCAGTGCATCATCAATGTGCTGGCCTTGCACCATATCATCGGTGATACCGGTTAACTCGGTAATCAGGTCAGGGATAGGCTTACCGGGATCTTCATACAAGCTGATCACATCAACAATCGACACAATCCGCTGAGCAGAGGGGCTGTAAAGCACCTTAACCATACCAAGCTCAATAATGGACTCATCATCGGCATACAGTCCGGTTGTCTCTGTATCGAGCAGCACCATTGGCTGTTCATCACCGACCATAGGAGAAAGTTCAAGTGGCCAAGTCTGCGACTCACGCGTTAATGGAATCCGTTCCAGCAATCTAAAATCTTCTGGCCTGTCTGGGATATCCGCGAGGCGCTCTAGCGGAAATGGCGCTGGGGCTCTTGTCATTGATGGTTCCTCTTCAATTTTATTGTTCGCTTTGGGTTATTTCATTGTGCCCTGTTCGTTTATAAACGCATTTGTACAAAATGCACCTTGGATACCTCAGCGTTTTTTAATCTTTCTACTGGGTGAACCCATGTATGAAGGCTTTGGCTAAGCCTTTCAGAAAGCCTTAGCTAAACCCTTTAGGTAACCCTTACCGATACCCTTTACGTATGGCTTAGCCAACCCCTTTTCAAACGGTTGCAAAAGGCTTGAACTGAGTTCGACTGAGCATTTTAATGGTGCTCCTAACTTCGCTTTAAGCCAGTAAATTCAATACGAAGCAGAATTTTACTAACTGTTTTTAAACCCTTTGCAAAGGGTTCAACAAGCCTTGTCTGACGGTTACTTGACCCATGCGTTAACCAGTAGCAGTAACAGGATCAGTAACAGAAACAAGAGCAGTAGGCAGAAGCAGTATTGTCCAAGCCTTGCAGGCTTTGACGAGGGCAAGCAATCCCCACATCAAGCTTTTCAACACAAAAAATAAATCACCGACAACACAGCGTCTTACTCGAACAACACCAGTTTTACCTACAATTTTACTTGTAGAAATCAGCATAGCATTAGATACTGTATAAACAAACAGTATTAATTATGATTTTTCGAGGTTCGTCATGAGTGTCTCGCTGATAGGCCGTAGCGGCGCACTTGCTTTCATCAAAGCCAAGCGCCTTCGTATTCCATTGTTCATGGAACGTGTTTCTGCTGGTTTTCCCTCACCAGCGCAGGATTATGTTGAGCAAACGCTCGACCTCAACGAGCTGTGCATCAAGCGACCGGCTGCAACGTTCTTTGTGCGTGTTGAAGGTGATTCAATGATTGATGCCGGGATTCACCCAGATGATATTTTGGTGGTTGATCGCTCTGTCCAAGCAGAACACGGTGACATTGTCATCGCGGGCATCCATGGTGAACTCACGGTAAAGGAGCTTCAACTCAGGCCGTGCGTCAAGCTGATCCCAAGAAACCCGGCGTATGAGCCCATTCATATTCCTGAAGGGGCAGAGTTAGAGATATTTGGCGTGGTTACCAATGTGGTGCGAAACATGCGCCGTAAGTCGTGACTAGCCCATGCCTGTATTTGCCTTGGTGGACTGCAACAACTTTTACGCCAGTTGTGAGAAGCTGTTTCGTCCTGATTTAAAAGATACGCCGGTTGTGGTGCTGTCCAACAATGACGGCTGCGTGGTTGCACGCTCACGTGAAGCTAAGTTACTCGGTATTAAAATGGGCGTACCCGTTTTTCAAATCAAAGCTGAAATGCAGCGCCATGGCATTTTGGCATTCTCGTCCAACTATGCGCTGTACGCAGATTTAAGCAGTCGAGTGATGCGCACTTTGGAAGAGATGGCACCACGAGTAGAGGTTTACTCCATTGACGAAGCGTTTCTGGATTTAACCGGAATTGAGTCTGCCATATCCCTTGTCGAGTTCGGACAACAAGTGCGAGAGCGCATAGGCCACTGGATTGGGATCACCGTCTGTGTAGGCATTGCACCGACAAAAACACTCGCCAAACTGGCAAACCATGCCGCCAAAAAATATCCAGCCACTCAGGGGGTTGTAGACCTGACCAATCCAGATCGGCAACGTCGATTGCTCGCATTAGTCCCGGTTGATGATGTTTGGGGCGTTGGTAGACGGCTTTCTAAGCGTTTAAATGCGTTGGGTATCACCACAGCCTTAGACCTAGCCAATGCCTCTCCTAGAGCCATCAGAGACCAGTTCTCGGTGGTTTTAGAAAGAACCGTCAGAGAACTCAATGGTGAGTCGTGCATTGAACTAGAAGAGATCCCGCCAATCAAGAAACAAATCGTCTGTAGCCGTTCATTTGGCGTAAAAGTGACGCACTTTGAATTGTTACGTGAAGCCGTATGCGAATACGCAACCCGCGCCACTGAGAAGCTTCGCAAAGAACAGCAGCAAGCCAAAGTGCTGACCGTGTTTATACGTACCAGCCCCTTTAAGGACAACGAGCCGCAGTACAGCAACTCTGCATCGGGTGAATTGCTAATCCCCAGTTGCGATACGCGGGATTTTATCGAGCTGGCCAATCACTTACTCAAGCGAATTTGGAAGGATGGTTTTCGTTATGCCAAAGCGGGCGTCATGCTGTCTGACTTTTACGATCCTGGCATGTTTCAACCAGGACTATTCGATGACGTATCGACCCGCTCCAATAGCCAACAGTTAATGTCTGTATTGGACACCATTAATCAAAGCGGTGCCGGAAAGGTTTTCTTTGCTGGACAAGGTACGAAGAAAGATTGGTCGATGAAGCGAGAGCATTTATCTCCCGCTTATACAACACGCTGGGACCAATTACCGCGAGTTAAGTAGCGCAGTTAACTCAGTAGGCATTCACTCTGCGACGCAGCATGTTGAGCTTATCAACTTGGAATCGAACATCACTGAAGAATTCTTCTTTCTCCATGGCCAGCGCTAACTCCCATTCTTTGGCTAGACCTTGGCAGTCCAAAAATGCGTATCTCAGCTTCGTCTTTGAAATACGCAGTCCCTTGCTAAAGATCACGCGCTTGCCTCGTTGACCGTAAAAACTGTTGATGTACCACTCTATGCCAAAGCCATACTTAAAATCTCTGATACGGACACCAAGCAGACCCCAGTCTTTAAAGGGCGCATTCTCTCGAACCTTGTAATGGGTAACCCAAAAGTCATCAACTTCAGCTCGTGCCAGCGCTTTTAGTCTGTCCGTTTCTTGCTGAAGTAAATCTGATACCTCTGCTTTCCATTGTTCATTGACGATTTCTACCAAACCAATTTCCCCATCCAATTAACCCCAAAAGCCAAAACCACTATCCGTTTGGCTTTTGGATCGAAACGCCAAACGTAAAACTGCCGTAGCAATCACTGTTTGGCGTCTCGATATAAATCGACTCGCGCAATCCCATATCTGACAAGGGATACAGCCCGATTTCACTTAAAAACGCCTAAAAAGACGTATCGTCATGAAGATACAAACCGTTTGGCGAGTTCAGGCCAGAATGCAAACGACGTTTGGCGTCTCGATTTTTTTGGCTCATTCATCCGCCGCCAAACAGAGCCTATTCTCATACTTTTTCGAAAATGCAATAGGCAGATAGATGAAAGGATTTGTCACCTTTCTGCCCACCGCCAGTGCACCAAATCCTGATAATGACATTTGAGTGAACCGCCAGAGCACTTGGAAATGCCCAAGCGTGAACAGCGCGGTTGATTGAAAACTGTTAGAGCACTTTGAGTGCACAGGAGATAAGTATGTTTATACTAGGCGTAGATATCGGTTACTCAAACCTGAAGCTGGCAATTGGCCAATCAGGCAGTGAACCGAAAACCATTATTCTACCTGCGGGTGCCGGTCCTGCGGATCGTATGCCTGAGCGTATCGGTGGAGGCCATGATGACACTTGTTTGTATGTGTCTGTCGATAATGAGCGTTGGGCCGCTGGTGTTCCTGCTGGACGCCTTCAAGGCTGGGAACGAGAGCTTCACCCGGAATATCCGACCACAAAAACCTATAAGGCGCTTTTTCATGCCGCCTTGTTAATGGCTGAAACTGAGTCCATCGATTTGGTTGTCACTGGATTACCGGTTTCCCAGTTTCATGAACCACAACGTAAGTCTGATCTTGTGCAGCGTTTAAAAGGTGTCCATCAAGTGACGCCTAAGCGCAGCATCACCATTCATGACGTCAAAGTGCTGCCGCAGCCTGCCGGTGCCTATATGGATCTGGTTCAAACAGGTGGTGATTTGGGCTTAATTGAAGAAGGTCGTGTCGTCGTCATCGATCCCGGCTTCTTTTCTGTTGACTGGGTTGCCCTTGAAGCCGGAGAAATTCGCTACAGCTCATCAGGAACCAGTCTTCAGGCAATGTCCGTGCTACTGGAAACCATTGATAAGCTGATTTCAGAAGATCATGGCGCCAAAGTGGGTATGGATCGACTTGAGAAAGCCATGAGAACCGGCGACTTGCAGGTGCTGCTATTTGGAGAAAAGGTCGATATTTCACCTTATCTGAATGCTGCCATGAAAAAGGTAGCGCCTGTTGCTCTTACAGCCATGCGCCAATCCATGCGTGACGAAAGCATCAATGCGGACTTGGTATTGATCGCCGGAGGTGGAGCCATGGCTTATAAGGAAGCGGCCAAGGAGATTTTTTCACGAAGCAAGATCATCGTGCCGGAACAATCTGTTTTGGCGAACGTCCGAGGCTTCTGGTTTTATGGGGCATGATTATGAGAGTTGTGGTCAACATTCCCCCAGGGAGCCACCCTGAACTGCTCAAAGAATTGGAAAAGACGCCGCCACGGGAACGCGCTGAGCGCCTGCGGATGCTGGCCACCTTTGGCTTAATTCAAATGAGCCAAGCCAATCTATCCACGACATCTGTACCGGTGGATGGCCTTGCACCGGATGGTGAAGTTACTTCTATGAGTACAGCGCCAGAACCCAAAGCAGAATCACGTAAACAATCATTAAAATCAAAACTAGGGCTGGGCCTTCAATAATCGTAAAACTTGGCCTGTATCCTCTACCTTATCAGCGAAAAAAATGACCCTAGAGCAAAGAGCCATAGGGTCAAAATTATCATCAAAAAATTTCATTTTACGCGATACCACGTGATTATTGGCTATCTCGCAAAGACTGCCGTTTCTCTATCCACTCATCAACTTCACTCTCTTTCCAGCCCACCGCTCTCATACCTAGCGGGATTGGTTTAGGAAATTCACCTCTTGAGATAAAAGCGTAGATCGTACTACGAGCACAGCCAGTTTTCTCACTGAGCTCAGGCATTCTTATAATTCGTACCGTCATATAATCATCTCCTTATTTAGACTCATTAATAGTCTACAAAGCACAGTTTTGTCTGAAGACCATTTAGATGAACAATTTTCACACTTATCTGACTTGCATAACGTTTAAGACCGAGAACGAACCCACCGAATTCTCTGAAATATAAGAACTCCACTTCTGCATCATTTCTCGGCGACGTTCCAAGTAGTCTGTCCGGTTGTAGGCATTTCGAATTCTATCTCGACCGACGTGTGCTAAAGCGACTTCAATTAAATCTGGATCTTCCCCCCACTCATTCAACGTGGTACTTGCTAGTGAACGAAATCCGTGCGCAGTTGTTCGATTTTTAAAGCCAATTCGTCCCAGAGCTTTGTTGATTGATTCAGAATCGATATGACGGCTTAAACTGCGATTGGATGGAAAAATATATGGGCTGTTTGACGATAACGGCCTTATGTTTTCCAGTATCGATAAGGTCTCTGTTGTCAGCGGCACTCGATGCTCGCGCTTCATTTTCATCCGAGTACTTGGGATTATCCATGTGTTGGTATTGAAATCGATCTCATCCCAGCGAGCACCCGCAGCCTCTGATGGCCTTGTCATCGTGTGAAGTTGCCACTCGATAAGGCAGCGTGTTGTTATATATAAATTCGCGTGACCAAGCGCTCTCATTAAATCGGAAATTTCGTCAGGGCTAAGCGCCTTCATGTGCTCAACAATTGGCTTTTTAAAAACATCACGAATTCCACTCAATGGGTTATTTTCGATATAACCGCTGTTTACCGCAAAGTTCATCACCTCATTGAGCAATTGCGCCGTTCGCTTTACTGTTTCGAGCTTACCTTTGCTCTCTAGACTTCTTAAAGCTTCAATCACCATTGGAGCTTTAATCGACTTTAGGGGTATATTTCCCAGCTTTGGGAACGCATGAATCTCGAGTTTACGCCAGTTATCGTGAAGTGTTTTTTGCTTTAGTTGGCTAGATTTAAAATCTCGCCATTCCAGCGCGACTTGACATAAGGTTTGCGCTTGTGTCAGTTTCACTTGCGCCTTTTTCTCAAATTTATCTATCTTCGGATCAATTCCGTCAAGCAGAAGCCTACGCATTTCTTGAGCTTTTTCTCTCGCCTTAGCAAGAGTTATGTCTGGGTAAGGCCCAATCCCCATAAAGGTGTTCTTTCCAGATACTGGTCGTGTATATCTAAACTCCCAATATCGTGACCCCGATGGTCTAATGCAAAGGTATAATCCCCCGCCGTCCGAAAATCGAACCTGCTTATTGTTATCCGCTTTAAGAGTTTGAACTTGCTTTGCAGTCAATTTATTTAAGTTCGCCACGAGCACCTCCTTAGTCAAAAATGTAGGTGGATTAAGTGGTCGAATCTCGTCAAAAAAATCCACCTACACTTTTCGGTTTTATAATTATGATTTTCAATGCTTTAAGTAACTTATAAACATTGAAAAACAACCGTAAATGAATGCGACTTTTAGGGTAAAATAAGATGCAAAGTGTAGGTGGTTAGATAGATGAAAAAATCTGCGTACTATCTAACCTACACCCAAAATGTATATGGTGTAGAGCAACACTAGACATCTTTGGACGTAACTTATTGATTTGTAATATCTAGAGGCGTAAAAAAAGACGCTCTAAGACGTCTTTTTTTAAGAAATGGCGGTGAGTGAGAGATTCGAACTCTCGATACGTTGCCGTACACACACTTTCCAGGCGTGCTCCTTCAGCCACTCGGACAACTCACCGAATCAAATTTTGGTTAGCATTATTGGCTAACGAGGCGCTAATTTAATGATTATGTGCCTGATGGTCAAGGCTAAACATAAAAAAAAGCGCCCTTTTCGAATCGATTGCTCACTAAGTAACTAAATTGAGCAAAACTGGGGCATTTACATGCTTTGAGAATAACCGGGAACACGGAACCAACGGCGGCACATATCCAAGAAGTACCCATACAACACACCCATGCCACAAGAAATAACAGCGTTACTTGCCACTGCGGTCACAATTTGATCTGTAGACGCGCCAACTGCGAATAAGATACCCGCATAAACTGGAGATTGAAATAGTACATAAGCGACCAGATCGGAGATGTTTTTCATAAAGGAAGACGGTGACACCTTACTACCTTGATGCAGCACCCAATCACGAAAAACCCCATACGGCCAAGCAATAGCGATATTCACTGGAATCGATAGCGTACGCGATGCTAGAGATTGCTCAAATGTCATCCCTGAAATCAAAATCTCGACAATCATCCCTGTGATAAAGCAAAAAACAACCATAGCAAAGGTATCCGCTGCGGCGTGACGAATACAAAATGGTCCACGAGACTTCATTTACAAAACCCTTAAAATCAAACACTGCAATTAATAAAAATAATAAAACTATTAACCACTAAAAAGACATCAAGCCAGCTAATGATGCAATTAGAACACACAAAAACTAGCTTATGGTTCTGTATTTAAAATTAAGTTGTAAATTTATAACCAACTTTTAAAGTAAAAGTAGTTTTTTTCACCAATGGCGAGTAAAAACGCCTAAAATTACGTAAAAATGGTACAAAAACACGGATTTCACTTACATAAAAAGGGGTTACGATAATTATTTTGGCGTAAAGTTAGAACAAAACTCGGACTGTAAACAGTCACTCCTATAGCTTATGCTACCAAGCTGCGAAAATTCAGAGTATTACCGATATAATCACAGTAGAAGGTCTTGCTGCTTTACTCGTAAAAGTAAAACTGCAAGCCTGTTCATTGCAGGTTAGAAGAGTTTGTCACGAAGCTGGATGACGTATGAATAGTAAGAACAATTCACAGTTGCGCCATATTGATTCAGTTATGGTGAGGCCAGCAAAATCGTTAATGTATCGATATCATCTTGGTCTGGGGATTGCTGACGCTTTAAGTTACTTCTTATCCGTTCAGCGACTGAAGAAACGTCGTCACTGAGTTCAAGGGGAGCCTCCGCAATGATCGCTGAAATAGCCTCAAGTGCTTCATTAAGATGTCCATTATCTAGAGCGACATAGAAGTTGAGTAACCACTTTTCAGCATTAAAGCTATCTGCTGCATTTCCATCAAAGTCCGATTGGTACTGATATAACTGTGTCGCATGAAGATACAGTGCATCATTTAATTCAGACTCCACTATTGGTTTCGCTATTATGTGATCTGCTCCTACATTAATCATACGCTCTTGTGTTTCTTTGAACACATCCGCTGTACAGCCAAAAATCAGTACCGACTTAGCAGGTGAACTCATTGCTCGAATGGCTGATATGGCCCCAACGCCATCTAGAACAGGCATATGATTATCCATCAGTATCAAATCAAATGGTTTGATCGCAACCTCATCGACTGCAAGCTGACCATTTTCGACACTTGTGCACTCAAAGCCCTTGGCTCGGAGGAAAGTTTCCATAATGATCGCATTTGTTCGGTTGTCTTCAACAATGAGTGCTTTCAACCCTTTACAGTTCAATTTATGTGTATTGATTGACTCTACTTTACCTGGCTTGCAAGGTGTAAGGGCAATTTCGACAGTAAAAGTCGTTCCAGCGTCCTCCTGACTCTCTACAACCACTTGCCCACCCATATGTTCCGCGATTTCTTTGACTATTGCTAAACCAAGCCCTGTACCACCAAACCGCCTAGTCGTTGATGACTCCGCTTGCTCAAAAGGACGAAAAATGCGTTTTTGTGCCTCTTTTGAAATACCAATTCCTGTATCTTTTACCTTTAGTATCAGCTTGGTGCCTGCCTTACTCGATTTCTCGGCTAGCTCTACCTCTACGATGCCACGATCGGTGAACTTAACAGCGTTATTGAGTAGATTGAACAGTACTTGACGCAAACGGGCTTTGTCATTGTTGTACCAACGACCCGTTGGTAAATGCGAGACTACTCTAAAGCGAAGACCTTTTTCTGCACATAGAGTTTGATAAACACTCTTGATACTGCCGATAATCGACTCAATTGGGAAAGGCTTATTTTCAAACTCAACATGCCCTTGTTCAATTTTTGAGTAATCTAAAATCTCATTGAGTAATGTCATCATGTGATCACCTGAATCATAAAGTGTTCTCAGGTGCTTACGCTGCTCATCGGTAAGTGGTGTTTTTAACAGTATCTGGGCAGTTCCTAGTACACCGTTCATTGGTGTGCGAATCTCGTGGGACAATGTGGCTAAGAATGCCGTTTTAGCGTTTGTCGAAGCCTGAGCTTTTATTCTCTCCTGCTCTAAATAGATCGTCTTTTCATTGAACTTCTCGATAAGCTGTCCGATTTCGTCATCGCTATCGTAGTCAATATCTATGATCCCACCAGTTTTCGAGTCATCAATCTTAGCGGCAATGCGAACAATTGGTTCAACAATATAGCGATTCAGTAAGTAGTAACCGACCAAGACACACAAGAGCAAAAATGGAATGATCCTCCCCTCAACGCTCATCACTTGTTCAAACACTTGATCGGCGACTTTAGCTTTTGCGTTGACAACTTCCATGCGCCAGTCGAACTCTCCGAAATCAAGCTCGCTGACATAAATTTCGTCCGTCAGTTGAAAGTTGTGTTCAATAATCACGTTTGAGTCAGCATCGCGAACCACTACCCCCAAAGAATGCTGGTTCGTGTGCTCTCGAATAAACTGAAAAAGTGCATCTAGTGATAGGTCTACCGTTACAACTCCAGCGAATCGACCGTTTTGGTAATATGGAGAAGATGCGGTAATCATCTGGACCTGAGTAAAGGTGTCGATGTAAACCGTAGACCAACTAACAGAACCTACCGGAGCATCGGCGGCAGCGACATACCAGGGTTCATTATCATAACCGCCAGATTCGGGGTTATTGTAGGAGTGAATTTGGTCAATACCACTATCACTGTTTTTATTGAAGAATAGACTTTTATATCTCCATTGTTCTGCTTTGAGTTCGGGTTTAGGCCATACGCCACCACTAACAAGCATCTTGTCACTCAATTGAAGTATATGTGGAATTATTGTGTTGAGAGATTGAATATTTTCAGTCCCTTGGGCTAGCCCTACTAAGCTGCTCAATACACCTGTAGAACTGAGGAGGGGCTCTTTTATCTCAAGAGCCAGGAGTTGGGTACGTAACTCTAGGTTTTGCTCTAGCTTTTGTCTAACCGGTGGCTCAACAACCAAATAGGCGACAGAACCGATAGTGGCGATAAAGAAGCACAGGTAAAGTGTTAGGGCGAGAATGCTTTTTTTTCTAAGTGATGAGCGAATTTCCATAGATGTGTGAATCATTCCCTAATATCGATTTATCACTAATTGATTGGTAAGATGAGCGCAATCAACCAGCCCATTAACAAATGGTATTCTATTTTGAAACTACAAGACATCCTTTCTCTCCCAGAACTTGACGGTAAACTACTAAACCTAGCAAAAACTCAAGGCTTTGTAACAGCGATGGCTGCAGCGCCAAACGTATTAATGCCTCAAGAGTGGTTGCCATTCTTATGGGGTGGAGAAGAAACAGCGCCATTTACTGACGGTGAGCAACTAGAGCAATACATTGACGAGATTGTACAAATGTGGAACCAAACTCGTCCCGCTCTCCTAGAAGGCACTTGGCAGTGGCCTGCAGGGTGCGCGCTAGATGAGCAAGACATTGTAACAAGTCAGGCTCGCGATTTCTGTGAAGGTGTATTACAAGGCTGGCAACTTGCGCGTGATGACTGGGAAACGTTGATGCCTGAGGATAGCGAAGATAATGCCCTACTCGGTGGTGTTTTACTTTCTCTTACTATGCTTTACGACCCAGAAACGACCATTGAAACATTGGCCGAACAAGGTATGGAAGGCTTAGAGCAGTTTGAGGAAATCTTCAATGCAATGCCAGTGATGTTATGTGGTCTTACCCAGCGCGGTGTTGCATTAGCTGAAGAACAATAGACGCAACGCTGTCGACCATCAAGATTGAACGGCTGAATAGACAAAAAGCTCTCCAAATGGAGAGCTTTTTTGATCATGTTAAAATTACATGTGGAATATACCGCGCCATATCTTGAGTCACTAAGCTACTGTCTTCCCTAATCGAAATACCGGCAGCTCTATCATTGACCAACCAACTGCCAATTAACGTATGGTTTTGCCCAAACTTAGGTAGTGGATGGTATTGCTGGACGATATTGAATTGAGATTCATAAGGCCCTGACGTTTTAACAAAACGTTTTCCATCGATGACGATCTCGATGTTCGCGCCCTCTCGAGAAAATAGTGGCTTGATGACATAATCTCTCATAGTGTTCGCTTTTGAATCGTTAGCAAAATAAGCGGGCAAAAGGTTCGGGTGGTTAGGAAAGCGCTCCCACAATAACGGTAAAAGTGCTTTATTGGATAGAATCGACTTCCACATCGGTTCTAACCAGTTTACGTTCGCAGTCGCTAAGTACTTCGCATATTCCTCTTCAAACATAAACTCCCAAGGGTAAAGCTTAAACATCCAACGAATCGCTCTGTCGTCAGCATCCACAAACAGACCATCTTCCGTCACTCCAATATCTTCGACATGCACGAATGCCGTTGCTAACCCTGCCTCTCGCGCGCAATCCTCTAAATACTGGACAGTCCCTTTATCTTCTTCAGTGTACTTGCAGCAGCTAAAGTGAAGTGTTTGTCCTGGTTGGTATTTTGCTATTTCGGCAAAGCGCTCGATCAAAAAGTCTTGAAGAATATTGAATTGATCCGCGCTCTGGTGAACTCGACCTTTATTTACAACATCTTCTAGCCACACCCACTGCCAAAAGCCAGTTTCAAACAAGCTGGTTGGCGTATCCGCATTGTTTTCCAGTAATTTTGCTGGCGAGGTCCCGTTGTACGCGAAATCCAGCCGCGAATAAAGCGAAGGTTCGCTTCGTCTCCATGAAGAAGCGACCTGCTCCCACATAGATTCAGGGATCGCACATTGCGTCAGCAACCGCTCACTCCGAACGACTTCATCCACAATAGCCAGGCACATCTGATGCAGCTCTTCAGTGGGCGCTTCTATATCGCGCTCAATTTGCTCCAGCGTGAATTGATAGTAAGCACTCTCATCCCAATACGGTTGGTCATACATGGTATGGAAACCAAAACCAAACTGGCGTGCTAATTCACGCCAGTTTTCGCGCTCTTGTATTTCTCGTCGAAACATAGTGCTTTTTAACCGCCTCGACTGACCGACACCGCTTTACCAAACCCGCCTCGAGACATCGCCCTGCCAATGGTGCCGCCACCACGTTTGTTAAGGCTATTCGTCGCGACTTTGGTCGGCTGATTTCGGTAGGAGCCAAAGAATTGTCCTGCTCCATTATAGAATTTGGATTTATAACGGTACATCGGCTCTGAGTAATAGCTCTTGTTATAACCTTTCAACCCGCTTAATGAGCGACTGTAAAAAAAACCGCCAAAGTTAGGTACATAAGCTCGGGAACTGGAACTGTAGTAACAATCATCCTCGTAGAAATCATTCTCGCATTCGAACTCGCTGCGGTAGCGAGGGGCATTTTGTTCGGCACGAGCTAAAGCTTCTTGGTATGCAATGTCACACTGTTCACTAAACTCAGGCGAGTTAGATTTACACTCATCGGCATCAGAAAAAATGTACCCTTCTGTTTTTGACTCGTACGTAGCAAAGAAGAAAATACCACCAAAGGCAGCAAAGGGAAGAATTTTCCCAAGCTTTAAGCTTTTGTCCATGGAAGAACGTTTAACGTTAGAACTCCGCTTCATCGTTCCTCCTAGTAAGTCATGCAAGCGGCATTCAATACGCCGACCGAAACAGAAACTGCTGCTAATACGATACCGGCTGGCAGTTCATCTTTTTCGATACGCTCTGCCACTTTCGGAAGTAAAATAAAGCGTACAATTGCAAATGCGATAATTTGAGCAAGCATTGCGACAACGCCCCAAACCATAAAATCGACGATATTGACTGAGTTTTTTGCCGCCCCCGAAATCGCGAGACAGTAACCAAGGAAAGCCCCACTTAGCGCAATCGCTGCTGCTGTATTTTGTTTTTCTTTAATCAGATGCCACTCATCGTATGGCGTCAACTTGACGTAGATGAACTTAAACGCCAATACAAAAATAATAGAAACAGAGAAATAGAGTAAAAAGTTTGGGAAGCCTGCTAACAGGCCGGCAATCATGTGCATTATTGTTCCTTGTTCATTTCTTTCCAGGCAAAATCTTCAATACGTTCATCTGCAATGTAAAACAGCTTGGTACTCGCGGGTACTTCAGCATCTAAATCTGGGTTGAGTTGAATACCATCGCCAATATCAAAAGCAATCAGCGTGGCATGATGGCGTCTTTTGAGAAAAACGAAGAGATTCTCAATAGTGGTGGCAGACTGCCCCTCAGGATAAATAACTGAGTATTGCGTCATACCTCGTGTTGAAGCCAAAAGCTCCTGATGAAGCGCACTTGAGCCCGGGTCAACCGCCGCTTTTGCCAACATTTCTGCGCCAACAGCAGGTATGCATTCCGCTTTCGGGCAATGCTGACTTAGAAGTCGGCCTAGCGCTTCATCTTTAAAGTAAGCGACCAAATGAGCGGAAGGGTTTACAGATGCGCAGTATAGAGCGGCTGACAAGGTAATGTCGTCCGAGAGATTATCCACAATAATGCAAGCGGCTTCGGCAATATTGGCGTTTTTCATCTCTTGCGAATCGGTATAACTGGTCACTTTGATAAAACTGATTTCGCCAGGTAACGGGTTCTCTATTTCTGAACGGCTGCATAAAACAATCGGGCGCTTTCCCTCTTCTTCATGTTGTAACATGCGAATAAGGTGCATCGTTCTCGATCCATTCCAGCCCAACAATACAATATGGTTTTCCACTCTTACTCTCCGTTTTCCTAAAATACCCGCTCGCCAATAGTCCATCGCTGCTCCAGCGACACGCCCCAATAATGCGGCGAATAAGCTCAAACCGCCGGGGATTACAAATAGTACGACAACCCATTTACCCATATCTGTTACTGGAGAATGGTCGCCATAACCCACCGTACTCGCCGTAACCATGAGGTAATAGATAAAGTTAGCGAAACTGTCTGTTAATGCTGTTTCACCAGCGAGAACCAGCAGCCACCATGAAAGGCTCACATATAAGCCACTAAAGATGAGAAGGCTTCGGTTGCTCAATTTAAAAAGGTGGGAACTAAGCCACTTTTTAACTACTAACCACACCGCCATAAATTTATGACCTCGATATTCATTGATTGCATCAATAGTAACTCATTGATAGTAAGACACAAAAAAACCAGCCATATTCGGCTGGTTTTTGAGATTTACTTTCAGTTACGCCTACTTTTAAGCATTACCTTTCACTTGCATATTTAGCTGCTCAGCAAAATCTAGCATGCGGTTCAGTGGGATAAGTGATTTCACACGTAGCGCTTCATCAACAAAAATTTCGTGCTCTTCACCACCTTCACTAAGCGCTTTCTCAATTGCTTTCAAACCGTTCATTGCCATCCAAGGACAGTGTGCACAGCTGCGACATGTTGCGCCTGCACCTGCGGTTGGCGCTTCGATAAGTTCTTTCTCTGGCACAAGTTGCTGCATTTTAAAGAAAATGCCTTTGTCTGTCGCAACGATCATTTGTTTGTGAGGAAGCTCTTTCGCTGCTTTGATCAGCTGACTCGTTGATCCAACGGCATCGGCAAGTTCTACGACGCTTGCTGGTGACTCAGGGTGAACCAAAATAGCCGCATCTGGATACACGCTCTTCATTTTTCGTAGCGCATCAGCAGAGAACTCATCATGAACCACACACTCACCCTGCCAAAGCAGCATATCTGCGCCAGTTTTGTTAGCGATGTACGATCCTAGGTGACGGTCTGGTCCCCAAATAATTGGCTTATCTTCAGCGTCTAAGTGTTCCACGATTTCAAGCGCAATGCTCGATGTAACGACCCAGTCGGCACGGGCTTTAACCGCTGCTGAAGTATTTGCGTAAACTACAACCGTATGATCAGGGTGAGCATCACAAAACTCGCTGAACTTATCCGCAGGACAGCCAAGGTCAAGCGAACATTCCGCTTCCAACGTTGGCATTAGAATGCGCTTTTCTGGTGTCAGAATTTTGGCCGACTCGCCCATAAAGCGAACACCACCAATAATCAATGTACTTGCAGGGTGACGATTACCAAACTTCGCCATTTCCAACGAGTCACCAACAAACCCGCCAGTGTCTTCAGCTAGGGCTTGAATCTCAGGGTCGGTATAATAGTGTGCGATAAGTACCGCATCTTTTTCTTTGAGTAACTTTTTAATACGCTCAATGTAAGATGCTTTTTCTTCTTCGCTTAATGGAACTGGTTTCGGTGGGAATGGGTAAACAGTGTCGATTTTATCTAATATATGGCTCATTGCTCTTGCTCTACGCAACTTCCTTTAATCCGAGTATTGTAACCTCGTTAATTTTCAAAAACCAACTTGTCGCGGGGATTTCTAGCGGTCTAGCCGTATATCTTTGTTACAGGTAGCATTTCCGAGTAGCGAAATTCGGTGCAACACAAGGTCAGAGGCTCTGCATCATTGCTATCGACTTAGCCGTTCTGCACCAACAGAAAATGGAAAAGAAAAAGGAAGCCGAGGCTTCCTTTTCAAAACATAACGTCTTACAGCTTAGAGCTGGCAAGTTTTGCAGATGCACTACCTGGGTATTCATCAACCACTTGTTGGTAGTACTTTTTCGCTTGAGCTGCATTGTTATTACGCTCAGCGATTTCGCCTAACTTAAGCAACGCATCGGCTCGCTTGTTGGAGTCTTTATAAGACACAACAGCGGCAAAACTTTTCACTGCATCCTCATCCTGCTTTTTAGCGAAGTACAACTGACCTAACCAGTAGTGAGAATTCGCTGAATATGTAGAATCAGGATAATCTTTCTGGAACTGCTGGAACGCTGCAATTGCGCCAGTGTAATCACGCTTTTTGAGAATGAGGTCAACTGCATTCTGATATGCCGTTTGCTCATCAACATTTGGAGTGTACTGGCCACCTGTTTTCACAGGTTGTGCTTCTTGTGCAGGTGTGGATTTTATCTCTCCACGAACACGATCCAGCTCGACAAACAACTCACGTTGACGTTGCAACATTTGTTTCATTTCGTAGCTATTTCGCTCTAATTGACCACGCAATTCACTGATCTCTTGTGACATTTGGTCAATTTGCTGTTGCATTTGGAGCTGAACGCGATTGCGATTTTGTAGCAAACGTTCTAGACGTTCTACTTCCGTTTCAGATGAACGGCTCTTAGAGACGGATGATGTGCTGTTGAGATCGGATACTGGAGCTGGTGCAGCGAACGCAAAGTTCGCTGCACTTGCCAGTAACGTAAGCGCAACAGCGCGCTTAGTGTTACTGAACATGAGGATTACCTCGAATTAGTATACTAGAACCGCGCGACGGTTCTTAGCGTAAACTTCATCTGATTGACCTAGAAGAAGTGGCTTCTCTTCACCGTAGCTAACGATTGAGATTTGGTCAGCTTGAACACCTAGTGCTTGTAGGTAGTTCGCTACTGCTTGTGCACGACGCTCACCTAGAGCAATGTTGTACTCAGGTGTACCGCGCTCATCAGCGTGACCTTCGATAGTTACGTTAAGTGCTGGGTTCTTGCTTAGGTAAGAAGCGTGAGCCGCTAGCATCTCTTCGTAATCTGCTGCAATTGTTGAGTTGTCAAAAGCAAAGTAGATTGTTTGAGTTTCACGTAGCGCTTGCTCTTTTAGCTCTTGCTCTGTCAACTGACCGCTTTGATCAATTGGCGTAGCTACTGTTGTTTCCACTGCGCCATTGTTGTTTGTTGCTGCACCAGTGTTAGAAGCAGCGTCGTCGCTTGAACTACACGCTGTAACAGCCATTACAGGAAGCGCGATTAGTAGCCCTTTTAGAACCTTGTTCAGTTGCATCTTATTTTCCTTTATTAATCAAACTTATTACTACAAAAACGGTGACCATGCAGGCGCTCGAACACGCCCATTTGTTGCCGGTAATCTAGCTTTGAATCGACCATCAATTGACACCATCGATAGTACGTTTTTCTTGTTGTAAATCGAGCTATACACAACCATGCCACCGTTTGGGGCAATACTAGGAGACTCATCAAGCAAGGTCTTAGTTAAGACTTGAAGAGCACCAGTTTCCAAATCTTGTTTCGCCAAATTAAATCCTGCGTTGCTGCGGTTCACCATAACTAGGAATCGCCCATCAGGAGTAATCTGACCACCCAAATTTTGGCTGCCTTGCCAAGTCAAACGGTCAATAGAACCGCTGCCCAAATTTACTTGATAAATCTGTGGTTTACCACCCCTATCCGATGTGAAAATCAACGATTTTCCATCCGGATGCCAGAACGGTTCCGTATTATTTGATCTGCCACGCGTAATTTGCGTCAGTTTACGAGTGTTAAGGTCAAACGTATAAACATGAAGCGAGCCTGTTTTAGAAAGAACAATCGCTAACTTATTGCCATCAGGCGAAAATCTTGGTGCACCATTGTGACGTGGGTATGAAGTAATTTTCTCACGTTCACCGGTGTAGATGTTCATTATGAAGATTTCTGCTTGGCCATTTTGGAAGCTAACATACGCAAGCTTTTTACCATCTGGTGACCACGCTGGTGACATTAATGGTTGCTTAGAGCGTAAAACCAGACGCTCATTGTAGCCATCGTAATCAGCGACTCGAAGTTGGTAAGGGAAACGGTCTTTATCGTTCACTACCACATATGCGATACGAGTCATGAAAGCGCCACGGTCGCCAGTCAACTGCTCATACACCAAATCAGAGATACGGTGAGCGTACTCACGCATACGAGGCCCTTGAACAGTGGCTACTTTATTGAACAGCACATGATCTTTTGACAGAACCAATTCACCGTCACTACCAAGCGCCTTACTCTTCCCACCCGTTAACTGACCACGCACAATATCAACAAGTTGATAGTTGATAACGTAGTCACCTTGGTCGTTTTGCTTGATTGAACCAGTCAATAGCGCATCCACGCCTAAATTGGTCCAAGCATCAAAATTAACTTCTGATTCACTGAACGGTGTTTGTGGCATTTTGCTCGTTGGAACTGGGCTAAATTTACCACTACGTTGTAAATCCGAGGCGATAACAGCAGAAACATCCGTTGGAAGCGCTTGTGTGCCCTCCCACTTAAACGGAACAACAGCAATTGGTCGTGCTGAATCAATACCATCGGTAATGACCAACTCTAATGCGGCATTCGCCACATTTGTCATACTGCTAAACAGTACAAACATTCCTAGTAAAAGGCGTCTAATCACGTCTTATTCCTTTTAGTCCAAAGCAACAGTTATGTTGATGTCTTTTAGTCTTTCATTGACCGCTGATTCTGAAGATTTAGGGAACGTCCCTACCTGAGCTATTGCTCGCTTCGCCGCAGCACATACTCGAGTATCACCACTCAAAACGGTAACACCAGAGACCATCATATCAGTTCCTGTCGGAATCAATTTGATGTTTACCCTACACTCCTTTCCCAGCAAGTAGTCATCCTTAATCAGCTTTTGCTGAATATTTTGAGTATAGATGGATGACATACGAGAAAGTTCGTCGTCAATAAATTGATTGCGCGCAGCACTGTTTTTACTGACCTCATCCTCGAGACCCGCAAAAATATCATCTAACGCGGCTTCTTGAGCTTTACGCTCACGCTCGGCACGCTCAGCTGCTTCTCTCGCTTTACGCTCTCGCTCCGCTGCCTCTTTTGCCGCTTTCTCTTTTGCAATGCGCTCTTGTTCAGCTTTTTCAGCAGCTTCACGCTCACGACGTGCTTTTTCTTCCGCTTCTTTTGCTGCTTTTTCACGAGCTAAACGTTCTTGCTCAGCTTTTGCTATAGCCGCTTCTTTTGCTAAACGCTCCTGCTCAGCTTTACGCACGGCTTCTTCTTTTGCCTTGCGCTCTTTTTCTAGCTTAGCAGCTCGCTCTTTTTCTTTGCGAACACGTTCTTCTTCCTGCTTGCGCTCTTGCTCTTTTTTCTTACGTGCAGCTTCTGCTTCTCGTGCCGCTTGAGCATCTTTCGCTTGCTGCTCTTTCAACTTGCGAATTTGCTCTTCTTCAGCTTTGCGGTTTTTTTCTAGCTGCTCTGCTTCGCGTCTCAGTTTATCAAGACGCTCTTGTTCTTTTTTCGCTGCCTTTTCGCGTTGCTGGCGAATTTCTTTCGCTTGTTGCTGCACAAGTTTTGGATCGATGACAACAGCTTGAACCATTTGCCCTGTAGGCTCTGGTTTAGACATGTTGAAGTCCGTCCCCCAAAGCAGGGCTGCAACTAGAATTGCATGCAAACCAACCGATATTGCTATCGGTTTGGCGTATTGGTTGGGTTTCTTCTTGTGATCTTTCATAGATAATTGATGTCTATTCCCTGATATCGGTCATTAGACCTACCTTAGGGATACCAGCTCGACTTAGTTCATCTAGCAATAGAACAACATCGGCATATGGTGTTGCCGCGTCGCCACCTACCGCAACTGGTGAATCCGGCTTAACCTCTCGCTCCGCTTTCACTCGCACAATAACATCTTGCAACGACAAACCTCGCTGAACTTCTTCATCATTTACGCTTAGGCCTAAATTACCCTCGCTATCAATTTCGATGATAATAAAGCTACTGTCAGTCTCGCCAGCAAGGTCTTGCATAGATTCTGCGGTCGATGTTTTCGGAAGATCAACGTCGACGCCTTGAGTCACAAATGGAGCGGTCGCCATAAAAATGATCAACAGTACGAGCATTACGTCGATATACGGAACAACGTTGATCTCCGCTGTCATTTTTCGCTTTTTAGGTTGATAACCCGCCATGCTTTATTCCTTATCCGCGCTGTCTCGGCCAGCCATCGCTTGACGATGAAGGATGCTGTGGAATTCTTCAGAAAATGTTGCGTAAGTGTGCTCTAGTTTACTCACTTTATTGCTTAGGCGGTTGTACGCCATTACTGCCGGAATAGCCGCAAATAGCCCCATCGCTGTCGCGATAAGTGCCTCGGCGATACCCGGTGCAACCATAGACAACGTAGCTTGCTTTACTTCACCCAGCGCAATAAAGGCGTGCATGATGCCCCAAACGGTACCAAATAGGCCGATATAAGGGCTTATAGAACCGACTGTTGCCAAAAACGGTAAGCTTGTTTCTAGCTCATCTACTTCACGAGAAACAGCAACGCGCATTGCGCGGCCAGTGCCTTCCATGATGTAAGCTGGTGAATTTGCGTTGCTCTTACGTAGGCGAGCAAACTCTGTAAAACCTGCGTAGAAGATTTCTTCTGTGCCTTCAATTTCGTCTTTACGCGCTTTTACTTTTTGGTAAAGCTGAGAAAGATCAGTACCCGACCAAAATTTGTCTTCAAACTGCTCTGCATTTTTTGATGCTTGAGAAAGCACTTTGCTGCGCTTGATGATCATTGCCCATGACACAATTGACATGCCAAGCAACGTCAGCATCACAAGCTTTACCAACAGACTGGCCTGAAGAAAGAGATCTAAAATGGAAATATCAGCAGTCACTATTTGTTAGCTCCGAATTTATAAAGGTTGGAATAGCTATTGGTTTCATTTTCTTATTATCGATACATGCTACCTTAACCGAGGCCTTGCACAATATCTTGCCTTGATCATTGACCAACTCTTGACAGAATTGCAGAGAAGCACGTTTTATTTCTGACACTCGGGTTACGACTGTCAGATGCTCGTCCAGCCTAGCCCCTTGGTTGAAATCGATATCCATGTGTCGGACAACAAAGCCGATATTTTGTTCCAGTAACACATGTTGAGAAATGCCTTTAGCACGTAACATCTCTGTCCGTGCGCGCTCAAAGAATTTTAGATAATTAGAATGATATACAACACCGCCCGCATCAGTGTCTTCATAGTACACGGTGATCGGCCAGTGAAAGAGATTTGATGTGCCTTGCAAGGGAGTACCAATATATTCAATTCTTTAAAGTAATTACTATAACTGAAGCGACAGCAATTGGTACCGAGCTAAGGAAATATTTTTGAAATTTGTAGAAAAAATAAAAGCTAGGCGAGATACCTAGCTTTTATTCGATGATTTAGTAACCGACTTTATTACAGCATATTTCAGCCTAAATGAAATAAAGTGCCGTTAGATAAATTAAGATAGCTAACGAGAAATAAGGACTAAACAAAACTTGCCAGTACCAGTTTCTTGGCTTGAAGCCCACCCCATACACCATGCTTGAACATACAGACCAAATCAGTGCTGGTGCGATGATTGAGTTAAAACCACCAATTGCTTGATGGTAAGCTTCAGGGTCCCACATCACCAATCCTACGTGCATAAAGCCAAGGATGAGAGATAAGACTCGTAGCAGAGTCTTATCCATTGGTGCGTGAAGTTTCGCTACCTTATCAGCGAGGTTACTCACTGTCTTTATCCATCATTTCTGAGTGCTCTAGCCAAAGAGCGTTGATGATACCGAATGCACAAGCAAGTAGTACACCTAGAATCCATGCGAAATACCACATAGTAAATGCTCCTTAGTAAAGTGAGTTTTTGTTGTCTTCAATGTACTGGTCATCAAGGCGACCAAACATCTTGTAGTAAGTCCAAGATGTGTAGCCAAGGATGATTGGCACCATAACAAACGCAACGCCTGTCATTAGGTTCAGAGTCAGCTCAGATGACGTTGCATCCCACATTGTTAAGCTGTGGCTTGGCATTAAGTCTGAAGGCATGATGAATGGGAACATCGCAAAACCTGCAGTAAAGATAACACCAGCAACACCCAAGCTTGAAGTAATGAACGAAATCGCACATTTTTCAAGACGAGATGCCAATACAGCGAGAAGCGGCATTGCAACACCTAGTACAGGAGCAGCCCATAGTAATGGGTAGTTTTCAAAATTCTTCATCCACGCACCAGCTTCACGGATAACCTCTTTGTTTAGAGGGTTAGAAGCTGCGTTAGTGTCGATACCGCCAACAATGACGTAGCCATCGATATTTTGGATCCAGAAACCAGCCGCTACAAACGCAGCAACCGTCAGTAAACCAGCCAACTGAGCAACGTTGCGCGCACGCACATGCACTTCGCCTGTTGTTTTCATTTGTAGCCAAGTAGAACCTTGCATCAAAATCATGAACAAGCTTACTAGACCACACAACAGTGCAAATGGGTTTAGTAGACCAAAGAATGAGCCATGGTATGTTGGCATCAAGAACTCACTCAATTGGAATGGTACACCTTGTAGAAGGTTGCCAAACGCTACACCAAAGATGATTGGCGGAACAAAACCACTGATTGAGATACAGATATCCCAGCTATTGCGCCATTTTGGATCTTCGATTTTAGAGCGGTAGTCTAGGCCAAGAGGACGAAGCCATAGCGCTGCTAGTGTCAAAATCATCGCTAAGTAGAAGCCTGAAAATGACGTTGCGTAAACCAAAGGCCAAGCTGCGAACAGTGCACCACCAGCAGTGATAAGCCAAACTTGGTTACCATCCCAGTGAGGAGCAATTGAGTTAATCATGACACGGCGTTGCGTGTCGTTTTTACCGATGATAGGTACAAGCGCGCCTACACCCATATCGAAGCCGTCTGTTACTGCAAAACCAACTAGTAGAACACCGATTAGTACCCACCAGATGAGTCGCAAGATTTCGTAATCAAACATCTTGTTATCTCCTTACCTTACGCTTCTACTTGGCGACTAACTTTGTCTTCAACAGAGTCAGCATTTTGCTCGAAGTGGTAGCGACCCGTTTTCAGGCTACTTGGGCCTTTACGAGCGAATTTCAACATTAGGTAGACTTCTGCAATCAGGAATACCGTGTATAGCGCCAGAATTGCGAAGAGTGAAGTCCAGATTTCACCTGCAGTTAGTGCAGAAGCTGCAACATGCACTGGTAAAATTTCACCTACAGCCCAAGGTTGACGGCCGTACTCAGCGACGAACCAACCCGCTTCAATTGCAATCCAAGGTAGTGGAATGCTAAATAGTGCAGCTTTTAGAATCCATGGTTTCTGCTCAATCTTCTGACGACACGTTTGGATAAACGCCGCACCAAAGACAAACAACATGATGAAGCCACAAGCAACCATGATACGGAATGACCAGAATAGCGGCCATACTGTTGGGATTGAGTCGTCCGCAGCAGCTTGGATTTGCTCTTCTGTTGCATCAACAACATTGTCTGTGTAGCGTTTTAGAAGTAGACCGTAACCTAGGTCACCTTTCACTTCATCAAACGCAGTCATGTTTTCTTCTGACTTGTCGCCCGCACGAAGCTTCTCTAGAAGTTCATAAGCGTACATGCCGTCACGAATACGATCGACGTGTTCATCACGTAAATCACGAAGACCTGTTACTTGCTCATCAAAAGAGCGTGTCGCGATAATACCCATTACGTAAGGGATCTTAATTGCGTAATCGGTATGCATCGTTTCCTGGTTAGGAACACCAAATAACGTAAATGCGGCAGGTGCAGGTTCAGTGTGCCACTCTGCTTCAATTGCAGCGAGTTTCACTTTTTGAACTTCACCAAGCTCGTAGCCAGATTCGTCACCAAGAACGATGGTAGATAAGATAGCTGCAATACCGAAAGAAGCAGCAATAGCAAACGAACGACGAGCAAACGCAATGTCACGACCTTTTAATAGGTAGTATGAACTGATGCCTAGAATAAACATTGCGCCACAAGTGTAACCAGAAGCAACCGTATGCACGAACTTAACCTGAGCAACTGGGTTTAGTACAACCTCAGAGAAGCTCACCATTTCCATTCGCATGGTTTCGAAGTTGAAATCTGCGCCTACTGGGTTTTGCATCCAGCCGTTTGCGATAAGAATCCAAAGAGCAGAGAAGTTAGAGCCTAGTGCCACAAGCCAGGTAACCGCTAAGTGTTGGCGTTTAGATAGACGATCCCACCCGAAGAAGAATAGACCAACAAAAGTTGACTCCAGGAAGAATGCGACAAGTGCTTCGATCGCTAGCGGTGCACCGAAGATATCACCTACATAGTGGGAGTAGTAAGACCAGTTCGTACCAAACTGGAACTCCATGGTAAGGCCTGTCGCCACACCAAGTGCAAAGTTAATACCGAATAGCTTACCCCAGAACTTGGTCATGTCCTTATAGATTTGCTTGTTCGTCATTACGTACATCGATTCCATAATGGCCAGAAGGAAGGCCATACCAAGGGTCAATGGTACGAATAGGAAGTGATACATCGCTGTCAGTGCAAACTGCAACCGCGATAGATCAACTACGTCAATCATGGTAACTCCTATGTGTCGGCTGAATGACACTCTCTACATATTGCAATCCATATTCAGGTGTTATTTACACTTGAAAAATGTTGAATTATCACAACTCATTGTTGCAAAAATGTGCTTCATTGGTTAGTTAATTGTTAAGCATCAGCTAATATAGCTGGGGCTAATATTACTTGTAAAAACAGATTGTTTCAAAAGGTTTATAGCCGTAACGCGCTTTGATATACATCAATGTTTATGCGCGGAATTTGCACAAAAATCCATCACATTGATCTAGATCAACCAGTATTGGATACGGATGTTAAGAGAGAGTAATCAGGAGAGAAATTAACCAGTTGCAAGCAAACATCGAGTTAACAATCAATGCTTTTTACTTACTAAACCAGTATGAGAAAAAATTCAAAAAATGTGAGTTTGGTCAACTTTAATGAAGCGCTGGGCAACAAAGGCCCAGCGAGGGAATCTTATTTTTCAATTCCGAAATGCAAATACGCACGATCTGTCGCGATTCTTCCACGCGGAGTGCGTTGTAAATAACCTTGCTGAATAAGATAAGGTTCAAGAACGTCTTCAATAGTGTCCTTTTCTTCACCTATCGCCGCTGCCATGTTGTCGAGCCCGACCGGACCACCACCAAATTTTTCCATAATCGCGAGTAGTAGCTTACGGTCCATGTAATCGAAGCCTTCGGCGTCCACATCAAGCATATTCAACGCCTTATCGGCAACATCGGCACAAATGTGACCATTGCCTTTTACTTCCGCATAATCACGAACACGACGTAGCAAACGGTTAGCAATACGTGGTGTGCCACGCGCACGTCTTGCCACTTCCAATGCACCTTCAGGTTCCATTGATAAACCTAAACAATCCGCGCTTCGCTGCACGATATCTTGGAGGTCTTTTATCTTATAAAACTCAAGGCGCTGAGTAATACCAAAGCGGTCGCGCAATGGTGACGTTAAAGAGCCCGCTCGGGTCGTCGCACCAATTAACGTAAACGGTGGTAAATCGATCTTAATAGAACGAGCGGCCGGACCTTCACCGATCATAATATCCAGTTGATAATCTTCCATCGCCGGATACAGCACCTCTTCAACCATCGGACTCAAGCGGTGAATCTCATCGATGAACAACACATCGTTTTCTTCAAGGTTGGTTAACAGCGCGGCCAAATCGCCTGCTTTCTCAAGTACAGGGCCTGAAGTAGTGCGAATGTTCACTTCCATTTCATTGGCAACGATATTCGCAAGTGTGGTTTTACCCAAACCTGGGGGACCAAAAATCAAAAGGTGATCAAGTGCTTCGCTACGTAACTGAGCAGCTTTAATGAAGATCTCCATTTGGTCACGGACATGGTCCTGACCTTGGTAATCCGCTAATTTTTTTGGCCGAATAGCACGATCAATGACATCTTCATCACGAAAGGCAGGGTTTTCTGGCGCGATTAAACGATCGGCTTCAATCATCTTTTTACCTTGAAAAATGGTTACCTGAGAGAATAATGCCGCTCGTTTAACAGCAAGTGGCATATTTCTATATCTCGTCATCCTGTACAGCGACGAAGGAGCGTGATACAGGATCTTCTATCCGAGCGATTTATGGTCAAATTGTTTCATTAACCGCTCAGCGTGCTGCTATTAGATTCCCAGTCTCGCCAGGCTCGCTGAAATGACACAAAAAAACATCGTTAAGCGATTGGCATTAACCTTAGAGAATGAGTTATCTTGAACAAATGTTCACTGTGCAACCAGCGTTACACCATTGATTTTAGAGCTTCACGGATCATTTGCTCACTGCTCATGTCCGGTTTAGCGATCTGAGATACCACTTTCGACGCTTGAGTCGGCTTGTAACCTAGAGCTAGAAGCGCACTGATTGCCTCTTCTTCCGCGTTGTTGGATGTCGCACTAGAATCCGCAGGAGCAGCATCCGTAAATGGTGTAAATAGATCGCCTGCGCCCCACCCTTTCAAGCGGTCTTTCATTTCAACAACCAATCGCTCTGCGGTTTTCTTGCCAACGCCTGGAAGCTTAACCAGCGTAGAAACGTCTTCATGTTCCACACAAGTAACAAATTGCGTTGCTGTCATACCAGAGAGAATACCAAGACCGAGTTTAGGACCAACGCCATTGGCTTTGATCACTTCACGGAAAAGTGCTCGTTCTTTTACCGTGTTGAAACCATATAGCAATTGCGCATCTTCACGGACAACAAAGTGAGTATAAATAATGGCTTCTTCGCCAACATTTGGCAGTTCGTAAAAACAGCTCATTGGCATCTGGACTTCATAGCCAATGCCATTAACTTCAATTAATACTTCAGGTGGTTGCTTTTCAATCAGTATGCCACGAAGACGTCCAATCACTATAAATACTCTTTGGAAATGAATTTGCGACAGGATAATAAAGAACTGGATAGACATCCAGTTAATTTTATCGATAGCGCCCTTTTCTGGCACTGGTTGCTTTGCCCGCTAAGGCAACGAGAGTCTTGTTAGTATTGGCATGACAAATCGCCACACCTAAAGCATCGGCCGCATCCGCTTGAGGCTTGGCGGGCAATTTAAGCATCTGCTGAACCATATGCTGAACTTGCGCTTTGTCCGCGCCACCAGTGCCTACGACAGCTTGCTTAATAAGACGAGCCGCGTATTCAAATACCGGCAACTCCGCATTCACCGCAGCAACAATTGCACTGCCACGAGCTTGGCCAAGTTTTAGCGCTGAATCCGCGTTTTTGGCCATAAACACTTGCTCGATCGCGAAAACGTCCGGTTGAAACTGGGTAATGATTTCCGTGACGCCTGCATAAATCTGTTTAAGCCGACCCGGAAGTTCTTTTTCTGAAGTACGAATGCAGCCACTACCAAGGTATTGCAAGTGGCGTCCATTTTGACGAATGACCCCATAGCCGGTAATGCGCGAACCTGGGTCAATGCCCAAAATAATTGACATGAATGTTCCTAAAAATGAGGCCTAATTCGGCCTCAGTCTTTTTATTATTACTTGCTAACTTCGGAGCAAATACCGCTCCCGACACCTTGAGTTTAATCTAGCGTAGCCGCAACGTCGTCAGAGATATCACCATTGTGATAAACCTCTTGAACGTCGTCCAGATCTTCCAAAGCGTCAATCAAACGAAGTAGTTTTGGCGCAGTATCCGCGTCCAAATCTGCTTTCGTAGATGGGATCAGCGACACCTCCGCGTTCTCTGCCTCAAAACCTGCGGCATCAAGGGCATCTTTTACGAGTCCAAAGTCACCTGGGGCCGTGTAGACATCAATCGAGCCATCTTCTGCCGTTTCAATGTCATCAGCACCACTTTCTAATGCCACTTCCATTACCGCATCCTCATCTAAACCTGGGCCATATGAAATCACGCCTTTCTTGTCGAAAAGATAGTTGACGCTACCATCCGTCCCCAGATTACCGCCTGACTTTGAGAATGCATGGCGTACGCCAGATACCGTACGATTTCGGTTATCCGTCATACATTCGACCATGACCGCCGTACCACCTGGACCATAACCTTCATAGATCACGGTTTCCATGTTGTCGTCGCCTTCACCACCAGCACCTCGGCTGACAGCGCGGTTGACAGTGTCACGTGTCATGTTGTTAGACAGTGCTTTATCAATTGCTGCTCGCAAACGTGGGTTATTTTCTGGCTCACCGCCCCCCTCTTTTGCCGCAACAACGATTTCACGAATTAATTTAGTAAAGATTTTGCCGCGCTTCGCATCTTGCGCTGCTTTACGGTGACGAATATTCGCCCACTTACTATGACCAGCCATAATTCACCTTTTAATGTATTTTGACGCTTAATAACAAAACATGTTCTAAAAAGCGTTGCTTGGGAAATTGCTTTGGAAGTTTCTTGGGTTTATTTAAACAAAAACTCCCGCAGTTGCGGGAGTTTTCTTCAAATGTTGTGCGCTTATTCTGCGTCTTTTTCTTTCGCTGCAGTTACTGCGATTGCTAGCTCTTCTAGCGCTGCTGGGTTCGCAATACTTGGTGCGTCTGTTAGTAGACACGCCGCTGCTGTTGTTTTAGGGAACGCGATAACATCACGGATGTTCTCTGTACCACATAGCAGCATTACTAGACGGTCTAGACCAAATGCAAGACCAGCATGTGGAGGCGTACCGAATTTCAGCGCATCAAGCAGGAAACCGAACTTAAGCTGTTGCTCTTCAGGTGTGATACCTAGAATATCAAATACGGCTTCTTGCATATCTGCGTTGTGGATACGAACAGAGCCGCCGCCCACTTCGTAGCCATTTAGAACCATATCGTAAGCGTTAGAATTTGCCGCAGCAGGGTTTGCTTTTAGCTCTTCTGCAGTCACACCTAGAGGCGATGTGAATGGGTGGTGCATCGCGTGTAGGTTGCCTTCGTCATCTTCTTCGAACATTGGGAAGTCAACAACCCATAGTGGAGCCCATGCAGACTCATCCGTTAGCTCTAGGTCTTTACCTAGTTTCAAACGTAGCGCACCCATTGCTTCTGCAACGATGCCCGCTTTATCAGCGCCAAATAGGATAATGTCACCAGATTCCGCTTGAGTACGATCTAGAATGCCGTTGATCACGTCTTCATTTAGGAACTTAGCGACTGGAGATTGGATACCTTCCATGCCCGCTGCACGGTCGTTAACCTTCATCCAAGCTAGACCTTTCGCACCGTAGATACCAACGAATTCACCGTAGCCATCAATTTGCTTACGAGTCAGAGAAGCGCCACCTGGAACGCGAATAACGGCAACTCGGCCTTTTTCGTCGTTTGCTGGACCTGAGAATACTTTGAACTCAACGTCTTTCACTAGGTCAGCAACGTCTACTAGTTCCAGTGGGTTACGTAGGTCTGGCTTGTCAGAACCGAAACGACGAATCGCTTCGCTGAACGGCATTACTGGGAATTCACCTAGGTCAACGTTTAGTAGCTCTTGCCACATTTCACGAACCATTTTCTCAGTCGTTGCACGAACTTGGTCAGCCGTCATGAATGACGTTTCGATATCGATCTGAGTGAATTCTGGTTGACGGTCAGCACGCAAGTCTTCATCACGGAAACACTTAACGATTTGGTAGTAACGGTCAAAACCAGACATCATTAGAAGCTGTTTGAATAGCTGTGGAGACTGAGGAAGCGCGTAGAAGCTGCCTTTGTGAACACGGCTAGGTACTAGGTAGTCACGAGCGCCTTCTGGAGTCGCTTTTGTTAGTACTGGCGTTTCGATGTCTAGGAAACCGTTGTCATCTAGGAAACGACGAACAAAGCTAGACGCTTTAGCTCGTAGCTTGATGCGGTCGCTCATTTCTGGACGACGTAGATCTAGGTAACGGTACTTCAGGCGCTGCTCTTCAGAGTTCTTTTGGTTGAAGTCTAGAGGCAGAACATCAGAACGGTTGATGATTTCAAGACCTTTCGCAAGGATCTCAACTTCACCTGTTGCCATGTCTTTGTTTGCTTGGCTCTCTGGGCGAACGCGCACTTCACCCGTTAGTTTGATACAGAATTCATTACGAAGTGTGTTCGCCACTTCATACGCATCCGCCATATCTGGATCAACAACTACCTGAACGATACCTTCGCGATCTCGCATATCAATAAAAATAAGACCGCCTAAATCACGACGACGGTTAACCCAGCCGCAAAGTTCTACAGTTTGTCCTGCAAGGGACTTGTTCAGGTGACCACAGTAATGGGTACGCATAATGAAATTCCCAATCTCTCAAATGTTGTTAACTACGCTCTGTCAGCCTCATTGCTAAGCAGAGTAAAGATTCAGTTATACGCTGAATGTCCACGAAAATCGACTACTCAACATACAATTACGTGTGTTTTATCATTCACTGGTGCTTTTTAGTACAACAAATGTTCAAAAGCGCACCAAAGCGAAAAAATTGGGGAGGATTATAGCGTGAAATTACCTATTTCAGCAAAACTCTCGTAAAGTATTCACACGAGTAGCAAGCAGTAAAGAATAATGGATAACTTACCTCTTCGACTTGGATTGACGATGTGGTCGCACAATCAATGGCAACAAAGTTTTTACGGCAGCGGGACAAAGCCCGCTGAACGTTTAGAAAGGTATACGCAAGTGTTTCATACCGTGGAAGGCAACACGACATTTTATGCCACACCGACGCTCAATACAGTGCAAAACTGGAGAGCCGCAACCCACGATGATTTTCGCTTTACTTTCAAACTTCCTAAAGCCATCACTCATGAGCAAATGCTAAGAGGTTGCAGCGAACAACTGAGAGACTTCATGAAAGTCATGGAGCCTTTGCATGACCGTGTGGGCCAATGGACAATTCAATTACCAGCCGCATTTGGTCCTGAGCACCTTGATCGGCTGAAAAAGTTCTGTGCGAACTTTCCACCTAACTTCCCTCTCGGTGTTGAGGTTCGCCATATGGCATTTTTCTCCAAAGGCGAAGAAGAGCGAGCACTTAACCAATGGTTAGTAGAGAATAATATTGACCGCATTATTATGGATAGCCGCCCAGTCTTTGCCGCTAAGCCCGACAATGAGGCGATTATTGATGCACAAATGAAAAAACCACGAGTCCCTGTTCACGCCATTGCTACCGCTTCACACCCTTTGATTCGCTTTATTGGTCATCCAGAAGAACAGCAAAATTACGAGTTTTTTAAACCATGGCTCAACAAGTTGCCACAATGGATTGCCGAAGGTAAACAGCCATATGTCATGATCCATACCGCAGACAATATAATTGCGCCAGAGTTGGCCGCAAACCTATATAAAGACATACAAAAGCGTATCACACTCCCTGAGTTATCACCTTTCCCAGCTGACGATGGCAACTCGCAGTTACAGATGTTCTAACGCAACACATGACAGAGGCGCGAAATTCCCATAAAATACGCGCCTTTTTTGGTGCCTGACATTTTCAGGCGGCTTGTATGCAGAGACTTAGTTATGAACCCTAAGAGCAATCCAGATACTATTTTTTCGGCTCCAATCGATAAAATTGGGGATTTCACGTTCGATGAACGCGTAGCGGAAGTATTTCCTGACATGATTCAACGATCGGTACCGGGTTACAGCAATATCATTTCTGCAATCGGTATGCTGGCAGAGCGTTTTGTAAAACCTCACTCAAACATCTATGACCTTGGCTGTTCTTTGGGTGCTGCAACATTGTCTATGCGTCGCCATATCAAACAAGAAGGTTGCCAAATCATCGCAGTGGACAACTCTCCTGCGATGGTTGAGCGTTGTAAACTTCACGTCAACGCTTACCGCAGTGACACTCCTGTGGATGTAGTAGAAGCAGACATTCGCAATATCGAAATTGAAAACGCGTCAGTGGTGGTGTTGAACTTCACTTTGCAATTCCTCTCTCCAGAAGATCGTTACTCCTTGCTCGAGAAAATTTACGCAGGCCTGCGTCCAGGCGGCATTTTGATTCTATCGGAGAAGTTCGTCTTCGAAGATGAAGTTTCGAACGAACTGTTAATTGACCTTCACCACGACTTTAAACGTGCGAATGGTTATAGCGAACTAGAAATCAGCCAAAAGCGCAGCGCGATAGAAAACGTAATGCGCCCAGATTCAAAGAAAGAACATAAAGAGCGTTTCGCTAAAATTGGCTTTTCTAGCTACGATGTTTGGTTCCAATGCTTTAACTTCGGCTCCATGTTCGCGATTAAATAGACCATGCATACAAAGCCTGAACCATACCGATTTCGGCTTTTGTTAATAATTTATACCCATCAACTCAGCGATTAACTAACTATGTTTAACTTTGCAAATTTCTACCAATTGATTGCCCAAGACACCCGTCTTCAACCTTGGCTTAATGTGCTTCCACAACAGCTAACGGATTGGCAAAATGCAGAGCACGGTGACTTTGGTCGCTGGTTGAAAGCCCTGAACAAAATCCCAGCGGGTAGACCGGACAGCATCGACATTGTTGATTCTGTCACGATTTCAAACAATGAGCCGATGCCTCAAGGGGAACTTAAAAAGCTAGAAAGCTTACTTCGTACATTCCATCCTTGGCGCAAAGGCCCATACCACGTACACGGCATCCATATTGATACTGAGTGGCGCAGTGATTGGAAATGGGACCGCGTGCTTCCACATATTTCTCCATTAAAGAATCGCAGCGTACTCGATGTAGGTTGTGGTAACGGCTACCACATGTGGCGCATGCTAGGCGAAGGTGCACGCTTAACTGTCGGTATCGATCCATCTCACCTGTTCCTGATTCAGTTCGAAGCAATTCGTAAACTAATGGGCGATGACCAACGTGCACACCTACTGCCATTGGGCATTGAACAACTACCTAAGTTGGAAGCGTTCGATACGGTATTCAGCATGGGCGTGCTTTACCATCGCCGCTCGCCTCTCGATCATTTAGTGCAACTAAAAGATCAATTGGTATCTGGAGGTGAACTCGTATTGGAAACACTCGTGATTGAAGGTGATGAGAATGCAGTACTGGTCCCGACTTCTCGTTACGCGCAAATGCGTAATGTCTATTTCTTCCCTTCAGCAAAAGCCCTAAAAGTGTGGCTAGAATTGGTCGGTTTTGAAGATGTTCGTATCGTTGATGAAAACATCACGTCCGTAGACGAACAACGTACCACAGATTGGATGACGCATAACTCTCTACCTGACTACTTAGATCCGAACGACCCAAGCAAAACTGTAGAAGGCTATCCTGCCCCTCGCCGCGCGGTTCTTGTCGCTCGCAAATCATAATTCGCTGAGATTCCTGACATTGTCTTAACTCATTTTACGAGTTAAGACATTACCCTCTTTCCTCGTAATGAGCGAGTTTGTTTTTTGAATCCATTTTTCACGTCAAAATATAAGCACGCTCTAAATAAGGATGCGCTTTTATGTCCTTGATTTTTGGCTTTTCATCACTATTCCTCAAACAATAAGTAATAGAGAAACATTCTTACTTGTGAGGCTTTATCGATATAAGCTAAACTCCTAAAAAATAAACAACTTAATCCAATCCCAAGGTTTTCAATGTTATTACGATTGACCCCGATTGTTGCCATCGCCTTACTATCTGGATGCTCATTAACCAAAGGCGAACAGTACCACCAAGAAACGTTAGCGGCGATTCAAAATTCAGAAGCGAATGTCAATAATCGCATTACCAACCTAGAGCTGCAGCTCAGCAACCAATCGGACTATATCGACAGCCTTGAAGAACAAGTCGATAAACTACAGGTTGAACTTCTTACATTTCGCGATGAAGCAATGGCAGAAGTAAAAAAACCGAAAGAGCCGATTATTGTCCAATCTCCCGCACCTGTGGAACCAACCCCAACTCACGATATTGTCCTTGGCTCTATCGAAAAGGTCACTGTAGAGTCGATTAAGCAAACTTTTGATGCACGTATCGACACTGGTGCCGCGACGTCGTCTTTAAATGCCGTTGATATTGAAGAGTTCGAAAGAAATGGCAAAAAATGGGTCCGATTCCACTTAGCAGACACCAGTAAATCCGAAGAAGAGAAAAGTACTTGGATCGAAGCTCCTGTCATTCGCTACGTCAAAATCCGCCAGGTTACCAGTGAAGAGTTAGAACGCCGCGCTGTGGTAGAACTTTGGGTGCGCGTTGGAAAAATTCATGAAAAAGCGCAATTTACGTTGGCAGATCGCTCACATATGAACCATCCTATTTTACTGGGTAGAGAATTTATGCGCGACATAGCACTTGTCGATGTAAGTCGTACCTATATCCAAACGGACGAAGATAAAAAATAATAAGGTAGATTATGACGTCAAAAATACCGTTTTACCTTTCTATCATCTTATTGGTGATTGCGGGCATTGCTCTGAGTGTTTTCAGACATGAAAACTACGGCGTGCCTTGGACGCCAGGCGAAACTCGCCAGGTATGGGATGTAGAAGCTCGTATTGAGTTCAATGCTAACGGCAACGAAGTAAAAGCGTCACTTGCAGCACCTCATACACAAAGTGGTTACACACTTATCGGTGAATCTGCTTCCTCATCAGGTTATGGCGTTTCCTACATCAATGACGATTCAGGCCGTCGTGCAGAATGGTCAATTCGCCAAGCTCAAGGGCCACAAACCATATACTACAAAGCCCAGTTCTTAGTAGACCCTCAGGCTAAAGTCACTCCGTTACCGCCAACGGAAGACATTACTCCACCAACGCTATCAGCACCACAAGCAGCAGCGGCAAATGCCCTTATCGAACGTGCGATGAGTCGCTCAGCCGATAATGTGACGTTTACTCGTGAGCTTATCAAAGCACTTAATGACCCAGATAGCCAAAACTCGTCGCTACTACTGAACGATTTCAGCCGTACTGATGCACTGCATAATATTTTGCTTACCGCAGGTATACAAAGCAAAACCGTCGGTGTTATCGAACTAGAAGATGGTCGTCGACGCCAAACAATTCAACCAATGGTTCAGGTTTGGTCAGGTAAAGATTGGGTACTGTTTTCACCAAAATCCGAACAAAAAGCAGTGAAACCCAACTTGTTAGTGTGGGATGAATCAAACGTATCCTTACTTGACCTTGTTGGTGGTAAAAATAGCCAAGTGCATTTCTCGATGATTAAGCAAGAAATGACACCACAACAAGCTACAAACAACAAAATAGAAGCAGATGGATTACTGAATATTTCAATTCATAGCTTACCTTTGGAAGAGCAAGCGATGTTCAAAACCATCATGCTCATCCCTATTGGTGCTCTGATCGTTGTGTTCTTGCGTGTGATTATCGGCCTGAAAACATCCGGTACCTTCATGCCTGTGTTGATTGCCGTTGCTTTTGTTCAAACTCAACTATTAACGGGTATTGTCGGTTTCTTGCTAATTGTAGGTACAGGCCTGATTATTCGAAGCTATTTGTCTAGGTTGAACTTATTGCTGGTAGCAAGGATATCTGCGGTCATTATTACCGTTATTATGATCATCTCGGTGTTCACCGTTGTTGCGTTTAAGATGGGCTTAACGGAAGGCCTAACAATTACCTTCTTCCCTATGATCATCTTGTCTTGGACGATTGAACGTATGTCAATCCTATGGGAAGAAGAAGGTGCGAAGGAAGTTGCTCTGCAAGGTGGTGGTTCATTGCTGACAGCGGTATTAGTTTACCTTGCAATGACGAACTCATACATTCAACACTTAACCTTTAACTTCATTGGTCTACAGTTGATTGTTCTGGCCGGTATTCTATTACTAGGTACTTACACAGGTTACCGCCTCACTGAGCTACGACGCTTCAAACCACTAGCGGAGGACTAAACGATGTTCGAAAGTTTTACTTCGCCGTCTAAGCTTCGCCATAAAGGCATTATGGGGATGAACAAGCGTAACCACAGCTATATTGGCCGTTACAATGATCGTTCTAAATACCCACTTGTCGATGACAAGCTAAAGACCAAAATTATTGCACAGGCAGCAGGAGCAACAGTTCCTGCCCTGATCGGTGTCATTCATAACCAAGCTGAAGTTAAGACTATCCACAAAATGGTTGAGAACTGGCCTGGTTTTGTAATCAAACCTGCACAAGGTAGTGGCGGTAAAGGCATTCTGGTTGTTACGTCTCACAAAAACGGGGTATATACCAAACCCTCCGGCTCTACAATTGGTAGGGATGAGGTCGAGCGTCACATTAGTAATGCGCTTGCTGGCCTTTTCTCTCTTGGTGGTAAAAATGACGTTGCTGTGGTTGAAAACTTAATCAAGTTTGATGACTGTTTTGATGGCTTCAGTTATGAAGGCGTACCAGATGTTCGGATCATCGTATTTAAAGGTTATCCAGTTATGGCGATGATGCGCTGTTCTACAGCGGCTTCCGACGGCAAAGCAAACCTTCACCAAGGTGCCGTAGGAGTAGGCATTGACATCGCGACAGGTAAAGCCGTCAGAGCGGTGCAGTTCGATCATCCAGTTACTCATCACCCTGATACAGGTAAAGACCTTTCGACCCTTCAAGTACCGCATTGGGAGCGCTTGCTGGAGCTTGCGTCAAGTGCCTGGGAAATGACAGGTTTGGGATACATGGGTACGGATATGGTGCTGGATAAAGATGAAGGACCTATGGTTTTAGAGCTTAACGCTCGCCCTGGTCTGGCAATCCAAATCGCTAATGGTGCAGGCTTGCTTCCTCGTTTGAAACACATAGAGAGCCTTGGCACACCTGCTGAGTATCCAAAACCGATTGAACGCGTCGCTTACGCAGCAGAGCAGTTCGGTGTGAAGCCGTTGTTCTAACCCTCCGACCTAATGTTCGTTATTACTCGCCAGTAATTGTCATGATTACTGGCGTTTTTGTTCCCGCATCCAAAAACCTTGCACTTGCTCTCCTTATTAAACACATCCTTCTCATATATAAGTTGAATCAATGATCGAGCTAACAAAATCAACATAGATCGTTTCTTTTCTACTTTGCCTTTTGAGTATGATGAGAGCTCCCCTTACTCAACTTGAGAGGTTGGGAAATGCTAATAAAAGAAACAAATAATGATGAACCAGAGCTTGAAGAACAAGAGAGCTTAGACCAACACCTACAACGCTTGTCTGAGCTTTCTGTCCAAGCACTTGAAGAGCTTGCTGAAATGATCGAAGTCAGGGACGATATTCCAGAGGAATAAACATCGCTTCCTCATTAAGTTCCGTTAATAAGCCGAGACTGCCGTCCTACAGTCTCGGCTTGTCTTATGTTGTTCGAAGCCTACCTCGTAAATAGATACAAAAACGCCCGCGTTCATTGCGGGCGTTTTGTTAGATTCGCAGTTTACGATTCAAACTCTTCAATCATCTCTTGTGCTTCAGTCTTAGGCTTATCCGTTTGACCAAAACCACGCAGACCAACCACGTGTACGTGTTCGTGATCTTTAAACACCTTACGCACCAGTTTGTAGGTAGTCCCCTTCTCTGGGCTGATGTTTTCAGGCGCTGCGATAAGAAGCTGCATATCCAGACGGTCACACAATTCGAACAATGTCGCGATCGATTTCGCATCCAGACGCGCGGCTTCATCCAAGAAAAGCAAACGACAAGGCACAATGTCTTTGCTGCGTAGACGACGAGACTCTTCTTCCCAGCTTTGTACTACCATCAATAGGATTGACTGACCAGTACCGATCGCTTCACCTGTTGATAGTGCGCCAGACTCAGCCTGTAGCCAACCATCTGTACCACGGTTCACTTCTACACTTAGCTCTAGGTAGTTACGGTAATCCAGTAGCTCTTCACCCAGAACCTGAGGAGAACGTTGACCCATATCAATATGTGGGTTCACACGTTGGAACAGCTTCGCCATTGCTTCGGAGAAGGTAAAGCGAGTCGATTCAAACAGGTCTTTGTGCTGCTCTTGCTGTGTCGCTAGACCGTTCAGTAGCACTTCGTGACTTTCGCGGATCTTCACGTTTAGACGTACGCCCTTCACCTGACCAAACGAGATGTTCGACAGGCCTTGGTTCAGCATACGAATACGGTTTTGCTCACGCTGAATCGTCTTCTTGATGATGCTCGCTACTGACTCAGAGCTGATCGCTAAGCGGTTTTCACGTTGCGTTAGCTCTTCCGTTAGACGCGCCAGCTCTACTTCCATCTCTTCGATCGCTTCTACAGGATCATCAGTACGGATGATATCCTGACGAATACGCTCACGAAGATGTTGGTAAACCGCAATGTAGAACAGAACTTTACGCTCTGGGCGAGCGTTGTCTTCTGATAGACGCAGCGCATCACGCAGGTCGTCATTGTTCGCAACCGCGAGACGCAGCGCACCCAATGATTTATCCGACATTGAACGCAGTTCATCCGCTGACATATAAGCCAGTTCACGCTTGTGTAGACGACGCTCAACATCGTTCTCACGCGCCAGACGAAGTACTGAACACCAGCCAGCTTTCGCTGCAACCACGAAGGTACGTAGCTCAACGTATTCTTTCTGAACTTTCTTCAGACGTTTCGCCAAGCCTTTCATCTCTAGTTCAGTAGAGGTGATCGTGCGCTCGTATTCGCTCTTACGACTGCGAGACGTGTGTAGACGCTCGTGCAGTTCGTCACGACGACGCATTGCACGTTCTTCCGCACCTTCGTCCGCATTAACACCAAACTCTTGAAGTTCTTGTTTGAACTCTTGAACCGTTTCCAGTTTCGCTTGGTGTGAACTCTTCAATGATGCCAATACTTGGTTGTATTGGTTCATTTGACCCTGCGATTGCTTCAACTCTTCACGAGAGCGAGTACGCATTTGTTCAGCTTGAACCAGTTTAGCTTTTAGCTGCTCACTCAGTTCGCTACTCTTGTTCAGTAGGTCTACTGAATCTGAGTAAGCGAAGTAGTGACGACGTTCAACGAGATCCGAGAGTGCAAAGATTTGCTTCTTAAGATCTTGTAGCCGCTCGTCTGCCGCTTTGTATTCTGCTTCTAGTGCATCGAATTGCTCTGGGTCAGCATCAAGCGCAGACGCAATATTCTCTAATTGCGTGACGGCTTTTGCATGGTTGTTTAAGAAGTTTTTTGCCTCTGCAAGCTGAGCGATTTTCTCTTCTAGCTCATCAAAACGCGCTTGCAATGACTCATCTTCAACAAGCACCATGTGTGACGCTAGCTTGTCCAGAGAAGACAACGCTTGCTTGCTGGTTTGAAGCTGAGAACGTTGTTGTTGCTCTTTCGCATCCAGATCCGCCAACACGCGAGCAATTTGGTTACGCTTATCACGAATAGTTGCCAGTGCTTGTTCTGGATCGGCGTCAAAAGCAACCTGAATGTGGTTAGACACAAATAGGTTAAACGCTTGGTACAAGCGCTGCATTTTCTGAGAATCAAACGCCGCTTTTGCGTGTTTCTCTACCACTTCTTCTCGTTCGTTACGCAGCAACTCTAGACGCTGCTCACGTGCCGCGCGGCCAAACAATGGGATCTCAGGCAAGCGAGAGTAACGCATTTGGCGATCGTTCATACGAACGCAAACCGCGCCCTCTAACTCTTCTGCATCGAACGAGCTGTCATCAAAGGCATCGATGTCACCTTCAATGATGTACAAGTCTTCTGGACAGTCGTCTAGCTCTACCAGTTTCTCTTCGATGCCTGACAAGTCAGAAACAACGATAGCGTGACGAGCCGGACCGTACATCGCACTGAAGTAAGGCGCGTCATCAATCGTGATGTCATCGTAGATCTCAGACAGCAATACACCGCCCAGCGTATCTGCCAAACCTTTCAGGCGAGGGTCGTTTGAACCACCAGGAGAAGCTAGGCGCTCAATCTCAGCGTCTAGCTGGCTACGGCGCTCAGCGAGCTTATCTTTAGCTAAAGACAGCTCCCTTTCTTGTTCAAGGACAACTTGCATGTGGTTCATTACCGCATGGCGATCCTCAAGCTCTTCACCGCTCTGCTCTCTCAGTTTCTCTAGCGCATCGTTCGCCGCAATCCAAGCTGGTGCTATTGCTTCAAGCTTACTGATTTCTGCCACCGCGTTTTGCTCTAGACGGCGCTGTTCACCACGCTGATCACGAACTTCTTCTTGAGCTATCTCTAGTGATTCGATTTGCGTCGCATGACGTTCACGTTCTTGTTCAAACGTAATCTCATCGGTTAGTTCAACGTGATATTGCTTTTTGTATTCAGCAACCAGTTCACGTGCTTGACGCTGCTGGTTAAGGCTGCGTTCGAGATCACGGTGTTGTGCTCGCCATTGCTGTTCGTTTTGTGCGATTTGTTGTGACTCACGCGCTTTCGCAATTGCGGTTTTCGCATGTTCAGACGCGTCTTTGCGCTCAACTTGACCAACGATGCTTTGTACCAGTTTAAGCGCGGTTTCAAACTGCTCTGCCGCTGCAGAAGACATGTCCAGTTTGTGCTTAACCGATAGCAACGCATTGGTGCTTTCTGATTCTTTACTCTTAAGCTCAGAGACAAGCGCTTGAGCCGATTCCGCCGTTAGGCTGTCATCGCCAAGTAGCTGCTTCGCTTTCTCCAGCGCTTGAACTGCTTGTTGATATTGAAGGGCGCGAGTTTGCTGAACGTCAAGAGCTTGCTGGTAATCAGCAAGTTGCGTCTTAAGGCTATCCACCTCTTCTTCTGCAACGGTAGCTTGCTCTTCAGCCATCATCACGCGTTCTTGCGCTTCTTCGACTACCATCATTTGTTCTTCAAGACGCTCGCTCAGCTCTTCAAGATCTTCTTGGTAGCGTTCGATCTTCTCTTGCTGACGCAGCGCGTTTTGCACAAGTTGCAAGTGATCAGAAGCCGCTTGGTAGTCTTGCTCTAAAGAAGATTCTGACTCGATCAGCAGTTCCAGCTCTTCTTGAACGCGGTTAAGCAGATTGTTTTGCTCAATCAAGGTCTCGCGAGAACCAAATAACTCTGAACGCAAAGACAATGTCTGTTCTAGTTTTTTACGGCGCTCGTTGGCATGGCGCATATAGTCCGCCGCCACGTAGTTGGTCGACTCTGTAATCAAGTGTTTGAACAAGTCACGGTCTGCTTGCGTGGTTTTGATCGCTTCTAGCGTCATGCGGTTTTCACGCAGTGCCGATTCCATATCTTGGAACGCTTTCTTCACGCCACCGTTTTGTGGCAAAAGGTAGTCACGTAGCGAGCGTGTAATCGCACTTGAGATACCACCGTAAAGCGATGCTTCAATCAGGCGGTAGAATTTAGAACGGTCACCAGAGTTACGCAGTTTCTTCGGAATCACACCGAATTCAAACATTTGCGCGTGGTAATCCACGATAGAAGAGAACGCTTTGAACTGAACACCTTCAAATTCCACGATCGATTCTTTTACTTCGTTGATTTGACGTACACGAGCTTGAGTCGCAGATACGCTTTCAACCAAGATATCCGTTGGTTTCACATGGCTTGGAAGACCTTGGATAACAAACGGTTTGATGTC
Organism: Vibrio sp. 1288; assembly: GCF_033344475.1. Taxonomy (NCBI): domain Bacteria; kingdom Pseudomonadati; phylum Pseudomonadota; class Gammaproteobacteria; order Vibrionales; family Vibrionaceae; genus Vibrio; species Vibrio sp. 1288. Next base: position 62,924 of record NZ_JAWPOX010000006.1, on the reverse strand, counting down.
TACCTTCTTATCACGACCCGCAACTTGCTGCAGTTTTACTGCAAACAACAGGCGTTGGTTACGTGAGTTCACCACGTCTAGCGCCGCATAACATGCGCCCGGCTGTAGCTTACCGTACAAACCTTTGTCGCGAGACGATTGGCTGCTGCCTGCTTCTGTCGTGTTACGGAAGTGCAGCAGCGTTTGGTCAGGAATCAATGCGGTGATGAACGCCGCCATTGTGGTTGATTTACCTGCACCGTTACCACCTGATAGCGTGGTGACCAGACCATCGATGTCAAACGTACGGGCAAAGAAGCCGTTCCAGTTGACCATGGTCAGCGATTGGTATTTACCGCGTTCAATCATGCTCATACTTCACCCTCTTCTGTTGTTTCTTCTTGGGCTTGATCGTCTTGATCTTCTTCAGACAATAAGCTGCCTTGGCTTGGCTCTTTGGTGTGCACTACTGCTTCACCATCACGGATCAGACGCAGCTGCGCTTCACGCATGTCATCGCCAATACGTACATCGGCACCAAAGCGGAATACCGCTTCACTGATGCTGAATTTACCGGTTTCACCGATGTTGATGATCATGCCTAGGCGACGCAGACGACGAAGTGACGTACGTACTTTTTCAAACAGCTTTTCTTTATCGAGGTCAGAACCAGTCGCACGGTTCGTCACTAGCTTCATCAGCTTGTTTTCATCTGCTAGAGCAAGCAGTTCGTCGTACAGCTCTTGGTTAGTGAAGATGCCTTCGTGCGCAAGACGCTCTGGGCTTAGATAAAGGAAACACAGTACCTTACCCACCAGCATATCCAGTTCAGAAAGAACACTACGGCCAATCAGAGACGTTGAACGTGGACGAAGGTAGAAGAAACCTTCTGGCGCTTTCACCAATTCGGTGTTGTAGCGTTGGTAGAAAGAAGAAAGCTCAAGTTCGAAATCCGACAACAACGCGTGATTGTCTAGATCTTCACTTGAGATATGACGCCCTGCTCGAAGCATGCTGTCTAGCGCTGGGAACAGAGGGTTAGAAATTGCTTTTGCCAGATTCTCTGACATGTATTCATTAGTATCGGTCGATGACATTCGCTTGTACCTTTGCCCCAAATTCGTTGATTGCTTTCCAGTCTGGTTGAATCGCTTGGTAATCCGATTCTGAATACCCTAGACGTACAGCTTGATCGACGATAATGCGAGCTAAATCAAAATGATGAGTGTAAGGGTGCTGTGCAAGGTAATCTCGCAGTACCACACTCAAATCGATTGGTGTGCCTTGATCTTTATGCGCTTTTAGCATGTCACCAATTCGTTCAGACAGCTCATCATTGACTTGTTGAAACTCTTCGTATTCTACTTCCATCGGAACTTGACCCGTGACCTCGTCATCACGCAGTACTAGGGCCTCATCACGAAGGTCAGAAAGCCTCTCCGCATCTGCATAAGTCAGATACCAAGGCGCATCGAAGTAATCTTTGACGGATTGACGCAGACGCGAGCTAAACGCACGGTTCTTATCCATATCGATTGCAGTACGAATAAACTTGTGCACGTGTCGGTCGTAACCAATCCAAAGGTCGATCGCTTGCTGGCCCCAGCTTGTGATTCGGTCCAGCTTCATTTGCAGACCAAACAAGGCTTCTTCGATAAACTCCAGCTCAGGGTCACCGTAAACAATTTCTTGAATATCGAGGATCTGAGTTTGCAGTTCATCACTGGCGGCTTGCAGCGTATCTTGAAGTTCACGCAACGTGCTTGATGTTTCTGACAGAAGTGCTTCACAGTTGTTGATCGCTTCGCGCCAGTCTTTGTTAAGCAGGTCAGCAATCTGTTGTTTCACTGACTGTTGCTGCTCATCCATAACACGTTGGTTGAGGTCAATTTGATCGAAAATTTCGCCTACAGAATATTTTAAAACACCGTATACGTTTTTCTTCCAGTGACCCGGTGTGCCACCTTTTTGTGCTGCCTCAATCGCTTTCGCCATTTCATCCGCTACCATGGATAGCTGGATAGATAGACGCAGTTTTGAGAACTCACGATGACGCACGTAGTAGTCGGTTATTCCTATCGCTAATGGCGACAAGCGGTAAATGCTCGCTCCGTCAGTAATTTCACTGACAAAACGGCTCATAAGACGCTGCTTAACCATCTCGTTGATCGCATTGTTCGCACGAAAAGCGGAGGCTTCGCCGGTCTCATCAAATAGTCGAGTGACGATGGCAAATGCATCATGCAGTTCACCTTCACCCAGTTCTTCATCGAACCTTTCATTACTCAGTACGGCAATGGCTATCAAAAATGCCAATCGCTCTGTGGTCAGGTTCAACGAGAAATCGTGCTGCTTAACCCAGCCAACCAGCTCATCGATTGGTTGCTCTGCAGCATTGAGAGTCATCTCACTCATTGTTATTCCTGTTTATCGTTCTTTTTAGCCCACACATGAATGTAGCGGCCTAATGAGAGGTATGGCTCTTGTCGACAAAGTTGTTTTTCTAGCGCCAACACATCTTCAAACTCGTAATCACCCATGTATTCCATATTGCCTATGTAATCACTAAATGAGCGAATACCAGATTTGCCACAAATATTAAAACCTGAATTTTCTATCCACTGGTAGACTTCTTCAGGTTTTAAGCCTTTTTGCGGCTGTAGTTTAAATCTTTTTCGGTGAGGCATGCCGTCTAATATATGAGGAATGTTGCCACAAACTACGTTTTTATAGACTAAACCGTGGTGGTTGTAGAACATGACTGATGCGATGCCTCCCGGTTTTACTTGTTCTAGAACTGTTTCAAGTGCGGCCTTAGGATCAACCAGCCACTCCATCACAGCGTGGAACATAACCAGATCGACCTGTCCATCCATATGTTCACCGATGGATTGGACAGGCGAATGAATCAGGCGATACTGCTCAAGCAAACCGTTTTTTTCAATATCCTGCTTAGCCAACTGCAGCATTTCCGAAGATAGATCACATAAAGCGATTCGATGTCCGAGCTTAGCAAGCTTTTGCGACATTTGTGCCAAACCACCACCAGCGTCTAACACTTCTAGGGGTTGCTGGTCAGCATCTAATTCACTTAGAATCTGTAGAAAATCTTCCCACACAATGATTTGGCGGATCTCCCCTTTATCGGAGCCGTAAATATTTTTTGCAAATTTGTGGGCGATATCGTCGAAATTGCGGTCTTCTGTCACTTCTGCTGAGTTATCATAACGGATTGTGCCGCTATTCTGGCACAAGGAAAGCAGGAATAAAGAGGGATACCCTCATTTTTATTATCAATTGATGTTTTTTCGGACTATTTATGTATGTTTGAGCTGAAAAAAGTAGTGTCAGCCATGCTTATGCCCCTTCCGGCATTGCTGCTGATAGGCTTGTTGGGTCTTGCTCTCATTAGTTTTACTACAAAACGTAAAACTGGCTGCTTCGTTGTTCTATTCTCTTTTGTTGGCATTTTTCTTGTTGCCTTCCAACCTGTTTCAACCAAGCTTCTTATGCCGTTAGAGCGAGAGCATAAAGCCTTTTTGCCAGTTTCTGGCACCATCGACTACGTGATGGTTTTAGGGAATGGTCATGTTATCGATGACGAAATTCCACCCACCTCGCAGTTAAGCCGTGCAGCATTAATGCGCTTAACTGAGGGCATTCGTATTTTAAGAATGTATCCAGGCGCGAAATTAATCTTATCCGGCTATGCTGGCGGATCTGAAATTAGCCACGCGCGAATGATGGCGAACGTTGCCCTTGCGTTGGGAGTCGCGAAATCCGATATCATTTTATTAGAAGATGCGAAAGATACGTGGGAAGAGGCGCGTCAAGCGGCTGCATTCGTTCAACAAAAGGAGATTGTGTTAGTCACTTCCGCGAGTCACATGAGCCGTGCATTGTATGAGTTCAACGCAGCAGGCATTAAACCAATCCCAGCCCCGACCAACTTCTTAGCTATTAGCGAGATAAGTCAACCTTGGGATAAATACTCACCTAAAGCGCGTTACTTAGAACAAACAGAGCTTTATTGGCATGAGTACTTGGGCAGTATTTGGCAAAGGTTGCGTGATACTGTCGGCCAAACACCAATGGTTGAAGCAAACTAGTATTATCTTGAAGCCACAAAAAAGGAGAGCCGAAGCTCTCCTTTTCTTTTTACGATTGAGTTATGTTCCAACTAGTCACCAGCAAACATATAGCCTTCGCCGTGCACCGTTACAAAAATCTGTGGGTTCTTAGGATCGAACTCCATTTTTGCGCGCATACGTCGAATAAGAACATCAATGGTGCGGTCATTCGGCGCATCCACTCGATGGCTGATCATGTTCAAAATACGCTCACGACTTAACACCTGGTTAGGGTAAGACGATAATGCCACCAAAAGTTCATACTCTGCTTTAGTTAGTTTTACTGGCTCACCGTTGCGGCTAAGTGCGCGACGTTGAATGTCGAATGTCCACTCCCCAAAGCGCACAATGTGCTCTTCACTGGTTTCATTCGCTTTCGAGCTGCCACTGCGCGCTGCTGAAATACGCCACAGCAAGTTTTTCACGCGAACTAACAGCTCTCTCAGTTCAAAAGGTTTTGTCACATAATCGTCAGCACCCATTTCTAGGCCTACGATTTTATCAATGCTATCCGTGCGTCCTGTTACTAATATGATACCAATATCCGATTGGCTACGTAACTCACGAGTAAGCATCAGGCCGTCTTCACCAGGCAGGTTAATATCCAGCATGATCAGGTCTACATCGCCCGCTTGCAAAACTTCACGCATTTCTGCGCCACTCTCTGCTTCGCTGACTTGGTAGCCCTCATTTTGGAAATATCCCGCAAGCTTACTACGAGTTACAACATCATCTTCTACGACTAATACGTGATAGCTCATTTACACCACTTTTCTGTCTTCTTATTATCCAAGACGTATTCTATTCATAACTAGTAACATTTCTAGTCATAGATACATTAAAACGCAAGATTTAGCGTTTTTATTGATTCAAAACAAGCTTACCCATTGCTATTAATAAACGGTCATTTTTGACCATAAAACATAACAATTATAGTTACTGCTATTCATTTTAATTGATTACACTTAGGGGATATCCCTAATTGACTTTGTGATGCATGACTTGAAGCATCATTCAGGAGCCCAAAATGCAAGAAGTGAAAGCTTTTAATGAAAAACGCGCTGAAATTTACTGGTGGTTTTCGAGCTTGTTCGCAAAAGAACTAACAGAGAAAGAATTGGAAGCCTATCACAGTGTTGAAATTCGCAGTTTTCTCGCAGGTTTAGGTGAAAATGAGTCGCTAAAACCAGCCGTTGATAGCCTAGTTGATGCATTGAATCGGTTACAAGATCGTGAAGATGCACAACTAGAGCTTGCAGCTGACTTTTGTGAACTGTTTTTGAAGACAGAAAAATACGGCGCTCTTCCTTACGCATCCATGTACATTGGTGAATCAGGTTTACTGAATGACAAGCCAGCTGAGGAAATGGAAAAGTTGATGGCTGAATTTGGCGTTCAAGTAGACGAAAACCTAAAGGAACCTGCGGATCACTTAGCCGTTGAGCTCGACTTTCTCGGGAACATGATTATCCGCTCAAACGAGCTTGAACAAGAAAAACACATGGAAGAAGCCTTCGTTAAACAAAACGACTTTATCCAGCAACAATTGATGTCTTGGTTACCTCAGTTTTCAGACAAATGTAAAAAATTCGACGAATTTGGATTTTACTCGAGTGTCGCGAAACTATTAGTTGCATTTTGTAAACTAGACAGCGCCTACCTTCTTGGTGAATAATTGCCGCCTATTTTTAGGGAGCCTGCCTATCGGGCTTCCTGTATGCCTGAAAGTGACCAATTGTAAGTAACTTGGGTATAATATTCGTTTGCCTTAACTTAGCGCAAAGACGCTTGGTTATTTAGCAGTCAAAATGTGACTTCAAATACACAAATCTCTTGCTGAAAACATTGCTAGTCAGTCCACATAGGGCTAAAATGTGAGCGCAAACGATTAAATATGATTTATATGTAAACCGCTGAAATATAGCGGTTTTTGTGTTTTCTTAACAGGTTGATGGCAATTTCTCATCAGATAGAAAAAAGATAAAATTCATCGACCGATGCTGCTACGTACCCTTTTGTCGCACTTGGATCAACCGCTGCCGAGACACTTAGCGCCAATTTTATATTGCTAGGTGTGAAACCATTAGAGCATCAGGTACATCCAATACGACATATTTCAGTAGCTCGATACAGGACACCATTTATGGCCACGATAAAAGACGTTGCTCGCTTAGCCGGCGTTTCCACTACGACAGTTTCGCACGTTATCAATAAAACGCGTTTCGTTGCAGAAGCAACGCAAGAAAAAGTAATGAAAGCCGTTGACGAGCTGAATTACGCGCCAAGTGCCGTTGCACGCAGCCTAAAATGCAACTCAACTCGTACGATTGGCATGTTAGTAACTCAATCAACTAACCTATTTTTCTCAGAAGTGATTGATGGCGTTGAGAGCTACTGTTACCGCCAAGGCTATACTCTGATTTTATGTAACACAGGCGGGATTTACGAAAAACAACGCGATTACATTCGTATGCTGGCTGAAAAGCGCGTTGATGGCATCCTAGTGATGTGTTCTGACTTAACCGAAGAACTAAAAGAGATGCTTGACCGTCATGCGGACATTCCTAAAGTGGTCATGGATTGGGGCCCAGAGAGCTCACAAGCAGACAAGATCATGGATAACTCAGAAGAAGGTGGCTACATTGCAACCAAACATCTGATTGACAATGGTCATACGGATATCGCTTGTCTAAGCGGTCATTTTGAAAAGCTTGCTTGCCAAGAGCGCATTGCAGGTTTCCGTCGCGCAATGAGCGAAGCGAACCTAGCTGTAAATGAAGACTGGATCCTTGAAGGTAACTTTGAATGTGATACGGCCGTATTAGTTGCAGATAAAATTACCGCAATGGACAAGCGCCCGACGGCGGTATTCTGTTTTAACGACACAATGGCTCTAGGCCTAATGAGCCGCTTGCAACAAAACGGGATCAAAATTCCTGAAGATATTTCAGTGATCGGCTACGACAACATCGAGCTTGCGGAATACTTCTCTCCACCGCTAACGACTATCCACCAACCTAAACGTCGTGTTGGTAAAAATGCATTCGAAATTCTACTTGAGCGTATCAAAGATAAAGAACACGAAAAACGAATTTTCGAAATGCAACCTGAGCTTGTAATTCGAAATACTGTGAAAAAAATGAACTAAATTTCACTGTATTTAACCGTGTTAAATAAGCGCTCTACAGGGGCGCTTATTTTTTTGGAAAAATTAAGCATTCTCTAATACTTCACACCACTCTAATAACAATTGACTAACGTTAACTCCCTGTTTTATATAAATGTAATATATATTAAGAACTCCTTTTCAAAGGCCAATTTGCACCTTTCCATATGCAAAATAGAGCATTCAATCTATCATTTTTATTGAACCGAAATCACACTTTTAACGCTAAACCGTGATGTTAATTCAATATAAGAAGTATGCTCATTGTGTCACGCACAGGGCAAACCATTCGAAAGAGTGGGACGCAAAGCCTCCGGCCTGAACCATATTACGATATGGAAGGTAGCGGGGTTACCGATGGCAAGTGTGTAAGCAATGACTTTACTCTGTAATGACATTGTTTTTACGCATGTTTGCTACTCTCTCGGACCTGACTTTTGGTGGCGTAATATTAATTACACCGAGATAACAAAACATGGATAAACCGATACTCAAAGACTCTATGAAGCTATTTGAGGCACTTGGTAATATCAAGTCGCGCTCAATGTTTGGTGGCTTCGGACTATTCGCTGATGAAACAATGTTTGCACTAGTGGTAAACAATCAGCTTCATATCAGAGCAGACCAAAAAACTTCATCTGACTTCGAGAAACAAGGGCTAAAGCCTTACGTTTATAAAAAACGTGGCTTTCCAGTCGTTACAAAGTACTACGCTATTTCCAGCGATTTATGGGAATCAAGCGAACGCTTAATCGAAGTAGCGAATCAATCATTGAAAAAGGCAAAGCTTGAGAAAGAACAGCAAGCAAGTACAAAGCCTAACCGTTTGAAAGATTTGCCTAACTTACGACTGGCTACCGAGCGCATGCTAAAAAAAGCCGGCATCGAATCCGTAGAGAAGCTTGAAGAGGAAGGTGCGCTTAACGCCTATAAAGCGATAAGAGATACGCACTCTGCAACCGTCAACATTGAGTTGCTATGGGCACTAGAAGGTGCTATCAACGGCACTCATTGGAGTGTGGTACCTCAAGCTCGCCGAGATGAGTTGATGAACGGCCTCCAATAAAAGTCGGCCTAAAAACTATCTTGTAAAACCGCAGTCTAATCTGCGGTTTTTTTGTGAAATTTTTTCGGTTTTCCTACTGTCTTATTACATATATCCCAAATTGGAATCAAAATTATGAATAAGAAACTGATATTAGGTCTCATCCTACTAGCGGCTATCGTCTTTTTAGGTATTAACTTTGGCCAGTATTTAACCTTAGAGAATGCAAAAGCCCAACAAGAAGCACTAACTACATACATCGATCAGAATTTTGTATTCTCGGCTGCGATTTACTTTTTTACCTACATTGCAATTACCGCTTTTTCTATCCCAGGAGCGGCAGTAGTCACCTTACTTGGTGCAGCCTTATTTGGTTTTTGGACAAGCTTGCTACTGGTTTCTTTCGCTAGCACTATGGGGGCAACACTGGCCTTCTTGAGCAGCCGATACTTATTGCGTGACTGGGTACAAAACAAATTCGGAAATAAACTCAACGCAATTAATCAAGGTGTCGAAAAAGACGGAGCTTTTTATCTATTTTCCTTGCGTCTAATCCCTGTATTCCCTTTCTTTCTAATCAACTTACTGATGGGCTTAACACCGATGTCTGTAGGTCGATTTTATCTCACTAGCCAAATAGGTATGCTGCCAGGCACAGCCGTATATCTGAATGCAGGTACTCAATTAGCAACAATTGAAAGCCTATCGGGCATTGTTTCACCCGCAGTATTAGCGTCTTTTGCGCTATTGGGACTATTTCCAATCATCACTAAATGGGTTATGAATAAAGTAAGGCCGACACCAAGTCAGCAAAACTCGTAATTGGTGAAGTGGGTATTTTGATGAAAATATTTATCGCTAAAAACCCAGCAGAAGCACACATTGTATGTGAGCTGCTTAAAGTGGAACAAATTTACTGTGAAGTTCGCGGAGAAGGTATTTTCGGCTTAAAAGGAGAACTGCCGTTTGGTGATGATACCGATCCTTATGTGTGGCTTTTTGACACGGCACAAAAGATGAAAGCTGAAGAAATAGTAAAAGCATATCGAAAACAATCCGATAGGCATGAGTATCAAGATTGGCAATGCCCAAAATGTCATGAAATAAACGAAGGGCAATTTGGTGCATGTTGGCAATGTGGATATCAACTAGGAGAGCTATAGCGGCTCTCCTATTCAGTGGATGCACTCAGTTTTAAGCACATACAGCTTGCTGTTTAATAAACTCGATGGAGTGTTGATTGAAGTCTTCTGGACGCTCTACATTGCATACATGACCACAATTCGGGATTTCTCGTAGAATGCTGAGCTTATGTGCTGCAACCATTTCTTTGACAGGTTTAATAAACATGTAATCCCTGTCGCCCATTAAGTAAAGAGTCGGAATGGGTAACTCTCGATCTTTAAAATATTTCATTAACGGATTTACATCAGCGGCAAGAATAAACCAACGTTTAAATTCTTTTTGGCAAAGCTTCTTGGCTTCGCGAATAAAAAGGTGGCGAGATTCTCGTTGGCTTCTTTGAGGCATAACAATATAAGCGAACAGTTTGTAGAGCCACATGTACGGTAGGATATGCTTACAAAAATTACCTAATTTCACCAATATCTGAGAACGAGTGTTAAGCCTTGTGACAGCACCACCGAGCACCATCGAACGTACGCGCTCTGATGACAATTCAGCAAGGTTTCGAACAATAATAGTACCAAGCGACATACCGACAAAATGAGCGGATTGGATCTTTAAATGGTCCAATACTTTCAAAATATCTTGGGTAACTTCCGTAAAGGTATAACGGCTAGCAATGAGCTCTTTAAGTAACTGATTTGACTTTCCATGACCTCTTAAATCGATCAGCAATAAGTTAAAGTGTTGCTTGTAAGCTTTAATTTGCTTGAACCAGATAGAAGAGCTACCACCAGCACCGTGCACAAATACAACCCACTCATTACTAGTAGGGTGCAAATAGGTTTTATGAAAAAGTAGCGGCTGGGTCATATTGAGTATCAAAAAGATCGTGCTATTGAGTAAAAAGCCATCCTACCACACTCCCCTTACTCAAGATAATAAAGGCACCTCATTCGGTGCCTTTCGTTACAATTTTAAGTCAAACTAACGCTGAGTGGTAAAGCTGCAAATAAGATTCTGCGGCCTTTTGCCAACAAAAGTCTTGTTGCATCGCGTGCAACTGTACTTTATTCACTTCAGGCTCGTTTTGAGCGTAGAGCAACAGTGCCCTTAGCATCGTTAACAACAATGCCTGCGGTGTCGGTTCGAAAAAAACAAACCCCGTTGCTTCAGATGGGTTTACATCATAATCGCTAACGCTGTCCTTTAAGCCACCAACACCGCGTACTATCGGTAATGTCCCATAAGCCATACTATAGATTTGGTTTAAGCCACATGGTTCAAACTCAGAAGGCATCAAGAAGAAATCAGAACCAGCTTCAACGATATGCGCAAGTTCATTGTCATACGCTTCTACAAAGGCAAATTTGCTAGAAAACCGCGCGGCAACCTCTCGTAACTGAGCGGCAAGAACAGGGTCTCCGGTCCCAACGACAACTAGCTGAACATCGTGCTTCAAAAAATCGGCCAAAGCAGGCAACAAGTAATGAACGCCTTTCTGCTGGGTCAACCGACAAACCATACCGAACATAGCTACATTTTTTTCGGGCAAATTTAGTCGTTGTTGTAATGCTTTTTTACAAGCTTTCTTCCCTTGCGACATACTTTGCTGGTCGGCGCAGTAATTAACCGGCAAGTAGGTATCAGTTTCCGGATTCCAAGCGCTGTAATCACAACCGTTCAAAATACCAACTAAGTCCTGCGCGCGTTGCTGAAACTCCCAAGCCATTCCATGACTGCCAAGCTCTGTTTTTAGTTCCTCTGCGTACGTAGGGCTAACCGCGTTTATCTTATCTGCATTCATTACACCAGCTTTAAGCATCGTAATATGCGTTGCACTCACCGCAGCATCGGGAACGTTTCTATAATGAAACTCTGGCAAACACTGCACGTCTTCATAACTAAATACGCCTTTAAAGACCGCATTGTGAATTGAAATGACGCTTTTAGTATGAGCAAAAAACGGATCATTGCCATACCTGTGCTTGAGCAAAAATGGAACAAGACCTGTGTGCCAATCGTTCGCGTGTATGATATTAGGTTGAAAGGCGAGCTTGGGTAACATATCGAGACATGCTGCACTAAAAAACGCAAAGCGCTCGCCGTTATCAGTATACGCTTGGTTGTTCTCCGCATACATTGATGGTCGATTGAAATACGGCGGACAATCAATCAGGTAAACAGGATTTTGACCTAACATGAGCCGCAAAACTCGATACTCCGTATGCGGCCATGATGTTAATTCTGTTTCTAATACAACTTCTGCGTCTGCGAGTTTATCAATACTGCTGTACGCAGGGATGGTAATTCTTACGTCTTGCTGTAGGTTTTGAAGGGCTTCCGGTAGTGCCTTGGCAACATCTGCCAAGCCACCACTTTTAATGAGGCCTTCAACCTCAGAAGCTACAAACAGAATAGATAAGTTGTTAGTAGCCAACTCGAGCTCCTTTCGGAATAACAACAATGCCCTCCTCAGACACGTGGAAGTGTTTTTTATCTTCTTGAAGATTCACACCAATCTGAGTACCAGGAGCAATATCGGCATCCTTGTCGACAATCACACGACGTAAAACACATCCTTCGCCAATTTTTACGTCACCAAGAAGTATACATTCGCTGATATCGCAAGCAGAAGCAATATTACTGCGAAAACCAAGCACCGACTTTTCGATTCTTGAGCCTCTAACATAGCTGCCATTACACACTAAACTATCGATTATCTGCACACGACCATTATCAGAGTCGGTAAATGTCGCAGGTGGCAATGGTGGGTAGTAGGTATGCAATGGCCATTTACGGTTGTACAGCGAAAATGGTGCATCTTTTTCTAGCAGATCCATATGCGCTTGCCAGTACGCATCAATAGTTCCGACATCACGCCAGTACACCTCTTCTTTTTCGCCACTGATTTTGTTGGTACTGAAGTCATACACGAACACATCACCTCTAGGGAACATCTTTGGAATGATGTCCTTTCCAAAATCATGTGATGAAGCTTCATTATCCGCATCTTCGACCAACTCTGAGAACAGTACCTGAGCTTCAAAAACATAGTTACCCATTGAAACTAAAGCGTAATCCGGGTCACCAGGAATCGACTTCGGATTTGCTGGTTTTTCTTCAAAGCCAATCATACGGCCTTCACTATCCACTTCGATAACCCCAAATTGCGACGCCTCTTTTAGTGGCATGCGCAATGCAGATACCGTCAGAGAAGCCTGCTTTTCTGAGTGGAAGTTCAGCATTTGTTTGATATCCATCTTATAGATATGGTCAGAGCCAAAAATACAAACTTGCTCTGGTTCCTCTAACTCCATAAAACGCAGGTTTTGATAGATCGCGTCCGCCGTCCCTTCGTACCAACGTTTACCAGTACGCATTTGAGCGGGAATAGGATCGATAAAGCGGTCTGTAATGCCGTTGATGTTCCACCCCTTTTTTAAGTGATGGAATAAAGATTGAGATTTAAATTGGGTTAGGACGTAAATGCGCATCAGGTCCGCATTAACAAAATTGTTTAGAGCAAAATCGATCAATCGATAACTACCACCAAACGGTACCGAAGGTTTACTGCGAGATTCCGTTAAAGGTCTCAAACGAGAGCCTTCACCGCCAGCAAGAATCATTCCCAAAACACCAGCCATTTGTTGTTCTCCATATCGTTATAGCTTGGATTTGGTACTCGCTTGAATGAGTCATACTCGGGGAGTCAAGCGAATACATTTAGCAACCGTCTCTGAGTTTCTGTGAACTCTTACAACACGGATAAAAAAGCTACGGCACTTCCAGTATGCAACGTCCACTCTTTCCTTATTTTTTGACGCAAACAATGCACACAGTTGCACTAATTTTTGTAATAAATTATCTAAGCGGGTTCTAAATTACAATTTTTAATACGCCATTCTGTGTACCATACAGCTCTTGCGTACTCAAGACGATATCTAGATCACACATGGAAAAGCAAACGATTACATTGTGAAAACAATTTACGAACGGATTCACTACACCGCCGATTTTTTAGCCCAATGTATAACAAATATGTGAATGCAAAATGAAAGTTACAACAAATATTTTTTACATAAAAAATACATCAGCGACTACGAAATATTGATGCTGGGATCTTCTCGCGTCAGCAAAACTCAGTCAAAGCAGCAAAGAGCTATACGAACAACACAGTGGCCTTTACGCAAAAACAAAACGCAAAAAAGGCAGCGATATCGCTGCCTTTTTACATTACTTAGATCGTACGTTTTTATGCTTTCGCTTTTTTACGCTTATCAGTGACTTCCCACTTACCGTCAACAAAGAGCGCTGTCCAACCACTTGGCTTACCGTTCTCTTCCGAACGAACGTAGTTCTCTTTTGTTTTACGGCTAAAGCGTACAACAGCAGGACGACCATCAGGATCTTCTTGCGGCGCAGTTGCTAGGTATTTGAACTTCTCAGGTAAACGCTCTTCAAAACGCGCCAGTTCAGCAACCAAAGGAGCACGTGTCTCGCGCGATTTAGGGAAGTTGCTTGCCGCCATAAATAGACCTGAAGCACCATCACGAAGTACGAAATACGCATCTGAGTTTTCACATGGCAACTCGGGGAAATGAACAGGATCTTCTTTCGGGGGCGCGACTTCGCCATTCTTCAAGATCTTACGAGTGTTCTTGCACGTTTCGCTCGTACAATCCATGTATTTACCAAAGCGACCGTTCTTAAGCACCATATCAGAGCCACATTTGTCACATTCAACAACTGGACCATCGTAGCCTTTTACTTTGAACTCGCCGTATTCAACAAGGTAGCCTTCACAGTTCGGGTTATTACCACAAACATGCATCTTACGCTTGTCATCAATCAGGTATGCGTCCATCGCTGTTTCACAGATCGGACAACGCTTTTTAGCACGAAGAGCTGCGGTTTCAACGTCTTCTTCTAGAACGTTAATAATACCTTCTTCGTCACCCAAGTTGATGGTTGTCTTACAACGCTCTTTTGGTGGTAACGCGTAACCTGAACAGCCTAAGAATACACCTGTTGAAGCAGTACGGATGCCCATTGGACGGCTACACGTCGGACACTCGATATCCGTCATGACGATGTGGTTTAACTTCATACCGCCTTCTGACTCATCCAGCTCCGCTTTTTCAAGATCGCCAGTAAAATCAGCAAAGAAGTTGTCTAACACAGCTTTCCAGTTCACTTCACCTTCAGCGATTTGGTCCAATTTCTGTTCCATACGCGCAGTAAAGTCGTAGTTCATCAAATCGTTAAAGCTGTCATCAAGGCGGTCAGTAACAATTTCACCCATTTTTTCAGCGTAGAAACGGCGCTGATCAACTTTCACGTAGCCACGATCTTGAATCGTAGAAATGATCGATGCGTAAGTCGACGGACGACCAATACCTCGTTTCTCTAGCTCTTTAACCAGTGCTGCTTCAGTGTAGCGCGCAGGTGGCTTTGTAAAGTGCTGTTTAGGGTCAAGTGACTCTAAGCTTAGCTTATCGCCAAGTTGTACCGCAGGAAGGATTGTATCCTCGTTTTTGCCCATTGGACGCTGTACACGAGTCCAGCCGTCAAATTTAAGGATACGGCCTTTCGCTTTAAGCGTGTATTCTGCCGCTTTTACACTGATGGTTGTTGAATCGTATTCTGCTGGCGTCATTTGACACGCTACAAACTGATTCCAAATCAAAGCGTAAAGTTTGTGCGCATCAGCATCGACACCTTGCAGGTCTTCCGCCTTAACACCCACATTTGAAGGACGGATCGCTTCGTGCGCTTCCTGTGCCCCTTCTTTGCTACCGTACGTCAATGGTTTCGCTGGCAGGTACTTATCACCAAACTCAGAACCAATAAAGTCACGTACAGCGTCCACAGCCTCGGCACTTAGGTTAGTCGAGTCAGTACGCATATAAGTGATGTAACCGGCCTCATAGAGGCGCTGAGCTAGCATCATGGTCTTTTTCACGCCGTAGCCCAGACGTGTACTCGCTGCCTGTTGAAGCGTAGAGGTGATGTAAGGTGCTGAAGGCTTGCTCTTTGTAGGGCGGTCTTCACGCTTACATACTTCGTAACTTGCATTCTCAAGTACAGACATCGCTGCTTTGGTTTCTGCCTCATTAACTGGCTTAAACGCAGAACCGTCTTTCTGAGCAACAAGCAGTTTAAAGTCCGCTTTGTCTTTCGTTTTCGTATTCGCATGAATGTCCCAGAACTCTTCTGGTACAAACGCGTTAATCTCACGCTCACGCTCAACTAACAGTTTCACCGCAACAGACTGCACTCGACCAGCAGATAAGCCACGAGCCACTTTTTTCCAAAGTAGAGGTGAAACCATAAAACCAACGACACGGTCCATGAAGCGACGTGCTTGTTGGGCATTTACACCATCCATGTTCAGCTCACCAGGTGTCTGGAAAGCTTGTTGGATCGCGTTTTTCGTAATTTCGTTAAAAACTACACGTTTGTATCGCTCTTCATCGCCACCGATGATCTCACGAAGGTGCCATGCGATTGCTTCCCCTTCGCGGTCCAAATCGGTTGCGAGATAAACGCAATCTGCGTCTTTGGCGAGTTTTTGTAGTTCGTTGACAACTTTTTCTTTGCCTGGAAGGATTTGGTAATTCGCTTCCCAGTCATGATATGGGTTAATCCCCATCTTTTTGATCAACGCTTTGCGGTCTTTCTCTTTTTTAACGCGCGCTTTCTCTTCCGGACTCATCCCTTTAGTTGAGATGGCTGCGGCTTTTTTCTCACCAGTGCTTTGACCGGCCGTAGGCAGATCACGCACATGACCAACACTAGACTTAACAATAAAGTCTTTACCAAGGTACTTATTTATCGTCTTTGCCTTGGCTGGTGACTCCACTATAACGAGTGATTTACCCATAACTGACTCTAACGTCCTTCATAATAATGCGGGTAGAAACCTTGTTTAAAGGCCACCCGCATAATGTTCTATTTCATTGCTTCTTTTTTTACTATTGTGCGAGATGAAAAGAAGATCAACTGCTTTTTTGAAATTCAGATCCGATTGGTTGACAATTCATCGTCTTTATACTTCAAAGAGACAGGGTTCTGAAAGGTATTGAGCGGCATATCTAAACAGGCAAACTTAGCATCCGCTAATCCAATGCAATAAATTTTGTTACCCATCACAAAATAGTTTCGTTCAATACTCTGCCATCTTCCTCCGCATCATATTTACACTCTAAAAATTGATCTGTTTAGTCTTACTGAACGATTGACTGAATTAATCATGCAACCCCATTTTAGTTGTAGGTATACTCAGCGTTCTTAACTGAATAGAATGGTAGAAAGAATATGTCTGATAGAACGCTTATCGAAGAGTTCGACCTTCTTTTGATCGCTAACCAAATCATCCAAGAGCACGATGATTACATCGAGGGAATGCGAGCAACAAGTGTAGAAGAAAAAGAAGGTGTTTTAGTTTTTAAAGGTGAATACTTCCTTGATGACAAAGGTTTACCAACTTCAAATACGACTGCAGTATTCAATATGTTCAAATACTTAGCGCATCACCTTTCTAAGGAATTTACGCTGGTTAAATAGTATTGGGAAACAAAAAAGCCAGAGTGTTATTCACTCTGGCTTTCCGGTTTCAGGTCAGAATATTTAGCAGCTTAAAGCCTTAAGTTTGTCGAAGTAGTCAGGGAACGTTTTCGACGTACACTTTGGATCGTTAATCGTCACAGGCGTATCACTAAGTGCCACCAGCGAAAAACACATCGCCATTCGATGATCATCGTAAGTATCAATCGCAGCATGCTTTAACTGAGAGACAGGTTTGACGATGATGTAGTCTTCCCCTTCTTCCACTTCCGCACCAACTTTACGTAACTCAGTCGCCATAGCTGACAAACGGTCTGTTTCTTTTACACGCCAGTTATAAACGTTACGAATAGCGGTAGTGCCTTCGGCAAATAGCGCTGTTGTCGCGATGGTCATTGCAGCATCAGGGATATGGTTGTAATCCATATCAATGCCTTTTAATTGACCAACACGTGAAATTACGTAGTCATCACCCCATTCAATTTCTGCACCCATTTTTTCAAGCGCATCAGCAAATTGAATATCACCTTGAATGCTGTTTTTACCGATACCCGTGACTTTAACTTCTCCGCCTTTGATGGCTGCCGCCGCCAAGAAGTAAGAAGCAGAAGACGCGTCACCTTCAACCAAGAAATCGCCTGGAGCGATGTATTGCTGACCGGCTGGGATCACAAACTCTTGATAGTCGTTGTTGATCACATCGACTCCAAACTGCTTCATGATATGCAGGGTGATATCGATATAAGGCTTAGAAACCAAATCGCCTTCGATGTTGATGCGAATTTCACCTTCAGCCAATGGCGCAGACATTAAGAAAGCGGTCAAGAACTGACTTGAAATGGACCCATCGATAGAAACTGTACCTGCTTTTAGGCCAGTACCAATTATTTTGAGAGGCGGAAAGTTCTCGTTTTCCATGTACTCAACGTTCGCACCAGCATCTTTCAGTGCCGTGACAAGGTGACCAATTGGACGCTCTTTCATACGAGGTTCGCCCGTCAGTACATACTCCCCTTCTCCAAGACAAAGAGCCGCAGCTAATGGTCGCATCGCAGTGCCAGCATTGCCGAGAAATAACTCTACCGGCTCTGAGACAGAAAACGGACGCCCAAGGCCGTCAACGAGACATTCTGTTTTATCTTCGGAAAGTTGGTATTGAACGCCTAGTTTAGTCAGCGCATTCAGCATATGACGAATATCATCACTGTCGAGGAGATTAGTAAGGCGAGTTCTGCCTTTAGCAAGAGCAGCAAGTAAAAGAGCTCGATTAGAAACACTTTTAGAGCCAGGAAGGTTCACTTCCCCTTGAATTTTATTGATAGGTTGTAACGTTAGGCTTTCCATTAAAAGTTGATAATCCTTTGTGCCCTCAACATACGATTTTTTATGAGGGCTAAACAATTCTTCGTGAATTCAGACTACCCAAAAAAACACGACAAAACCAGAGTAAATCGGCGCTAATTTATGAATATCCTCAAGCAGCCTAAAGATACAGAATTAAAGGCATTGCCAGCGATGTAAATCAGAGCGAAAGAAGCACGGCGAAACAGCAAACTATTTCGACTTTATTTGACGATAAGCCAGCCCGACTGTACATGCCTGATTAGGCTTCGTTAGACTAAAACAACCTAGGGTTAATAAGTGATATCAACCCTGACTCCATCATCAAAATATAAAATACGAACTTCATCCCCTCGACTAAATAACATATTTTTATCAACATCTTGGATGACATTAATTAGCTTATCACCCTTCACTTTGATGAGTAGCTCAACTAACTTATATTCAACCGTGTATTGGTAATTACTTTGGTTTTGAGCAACTGCGGCACCTGCAAGCGCACCCACTGCCGTCGCGACTTCTCTTCCCGTACCGCCACCAAATTGATTACCGACTAAACCACCGATAGTGGCACCAAGTAGTGTCTTCCAACCGTTACTTTTCGATTGAACAACCTCTTGTTGAGTAATATAACGGACAGAGTCAATCTTCCCGTAAACTACTTCATTAACTGGCTTGGCAACATTTCTTTCATAGGCTGCGTTGGCGACAAGTGGTAAAAACAGTATGATCCCAAGCCATACTTTTACGATATTTCTTAACCAGGTCATCATAAACTCCTCTGACTCCAATGTTGGTAACGACTTCTTATGGCTATTTATTTAACTGAACTCGATGAAACGTTCAACTTTCCCTCACCCTATAAAGCACTCAGCGACCCCAATGGTTTGCTGGCTTTTGGTGGTGACTTAAACCCCATGAGAATCCTCAATGGTTACTATCAAGGCATTTTCCCTTGGTATGGTCCTGGTGAACCTATTTTATGGTGGAGCCCTTCTCCGCGCGCTGTGTTTGACCCATTGCAGTTTAAGCCATCTAAAAGTCTCAAAAAATTTCAGCGTAAACATAACTATAAAGTAACACTCAATTTCGCGACAGAAGAAGTGATTAGACTATGTTCTTCAACACGCCCTGCAGAGGAAACATGGCTCAACGAGGAAATGCAAGCTTCCTACATTGAGTTAGCCAAACTTGGTCACTGTCACTCTGTAGAAGTATGGCATGACAACAACCTGATTGGCGGACTATATGGCATCTGCGTGGGCCAACTTTTTTGCGGGGAGTCGATGTTTAGCCTAAAAGATAACGCATCCAAAATTGCATTGTGGTACTTATGCAACCATTTGGCGTCAAAGCAAGGTCAATTAATCGATTGCCAAGTTATGAATTCTCACTTGGCATCACTTGGCGCATTTGAACTTGAGCGTGACGAATTTATGCAAAAACTACTATCTTTAAGAGAAAAGCAAACACTATTTGATGCCTATCAGCCCCAAGTTTTGCAGGATTCAGTATGAGTACGGATATACAACATATTCGAATAGGGTTGACGAATAATCACCCTTGTAGTTATTTGCCTGAACGGCAAGAGCGGGTTGCGGTGGCGCTTGATGAAAGGCTGCATACTGAAGAAAATTACCAGTTGCTCATGGCTAACGGTTTTCGTCGTAGCGGAGATACCATATATAAACCGCATTGCGAGCATTGCACCGCTTGCCAGCCAATTCGAGTCTCGATTCCAGACGTTAGATTATCAAAAAGTCAGAAGAGGCTGCTTAATAAAGCACAGTCTTTACGCTGGGAAATGAAACCTGAAATGGATGAGGAATGGTTTGAGCTTTACAGTCGGTACATCTGCAAACGGCATAAAAACGGCACTATGTACCCACCAAAGCGTGATGAGTTTGCTCGATTTGCTCAAACTAGCTGGCTGACAACGTCGTTTTTACACATTTACGATGAATCAGATCAATTGCTCGCCATTGCGGTGACAGATTTGATGCCACAATGCTCGAGTGCTTTTTATACTTTCTTTGACCCTGACTACGAGTTATCTCTTGGGACATTAGCGGTGCTTTATCAAATTAAATACTGCCAAGAAAACAAACAACAGTGGCTATATTTGGGATATCAGATTGATGAGTGCCCAGCAATGAGCTACAAAACACGCTTTCAACGCCACCAAAGGCTAGTAAATCAGCGTTGGCGAGGGTAGAATACGCCTCAACTTTACATAATTACTATTTAGCGGCAGAATATAGCCCGCTAATATTGCCTAATTTCTAAAGAGGATTAAATGGCTAAAGAAGACGTAATCGAGATGCAAGGCACAGTCCTTGACACTCTACCAAACACTATGTTCCGTGTTGAACTTGAAAACGGTCACGTTGTGACTGCTCACATCTCTGGCAAGATGCGTAAGAACTACATCCGTATCCTAACGGGTGACAAAGTAACTGTAGAGATGACTCCATACGACCTGTCAAAAGGCCGCATCGTCTTCCGCGCTCGTTAATCTCTGATTTTCGGATGCAATAAAAAACGGAGCAAGCTGCTCCGTTTTTTATTGCATAATTTTTTCCGATTTAGTTCAGATAAAAAAGCGCACGATCTTCTCGTGCGCTTTTGCGTTTGTTACCGACTAACGATTAATGCATCGCTGTCTCTTTCTCACTTAAGTATTCAAACTCAAGCGTATCGTTGACCAGCGTTACTTTCACTGTACCGCCGTCAACTAAAGATCCAAACAACAGTTCGTTAGCCAAAGGCTTCTTAAGCTGTTCTTGGATAACACGCCCCATTGGGCGAGCCCCCATAGCTTTGTCATAACCTTTATGTGCTAACCAATGGCGAGCGTCTTGCGATACTTCCATTGAAACGCCTCTCGCATCAAGTTGCACTTGCAGTTCAACAATGAACTTATCAACCACTTGATGGATAACGCTTTCATCAAGGCTGTTAAACCAGATGATGTTATCAAGACGGTTACGGAACTCAGGAGTAAACACCTTCTTAATTTCCGCCATTGCATCATGACTGTTGTCTTGTTGAATCAAACCAATTGATTTCTTCTCGGTTTCCGCCACTCCTGCGTTAGTTGTCATAACAAGAATGACATTACGGAAGTCTGCTTTGCGACCATTGTTGTCCGTTAGCGTACCGTTATCCATGACTTGCAACAGCAGGTTAAAGATATCAGGGTGCGCTTTTTCAATCTCATCAAGTAATACGACTGAATGTGGGTGCTTAATAACAGCATCAGTTAGCAAACCACCTTGGTCATAACCGACATAACCAGGAGGCGCACCAATTAAGCGACTTACGGAGTGACGCTCACCATACTCAGACATATCAAAACGAAGTAGCTCGATACCTAGAAGCTTAGATAACTGCACCGTCACCTCTGTTTTACCAACCCCTGTTGGGCCTGCAAACAAAAATGAACCAACAGGTTTGTTGTCTACACCTAAACCTGCACGTGTCAGCTTGATCGCCTCGGATAATGCATCAATCGCATTATCTTGACCAAATACCAACATCTTCATTTTGCTATCTAAGTTTTTCAAAATGTCTTTATCTGAAGAAGAAACCGACTTCTCTGGAATTCGCGCCATTTTGGCAACCATTGATTCGATATCAGCCACTCCGACCGTTTTTTTACGACGGCTTGCAGGAGCAAGACGACTACGAGCACCAGCTTCATCAATGACATCAATGGCCTTATCTGGTAGATGGCGTTCATTAATGTATTTAGCCGACAGTTCTACCGCGGCACGCAGTGCTTTATTGGTATAACGTACTTCATGGTGAGCTTCGTACTTCGGCTTCAAGCCCATCAAGATTTTAGTTGTGTCATCTAATGAAGGTTCTACAACGTCTATCTTTTGGAAACGGCGAGACAACGCACGCTCTTTCTCGAAAATGTTGCTGTATTCTTGGTATGTCGTCGAACCAATACAACGCAACTTACCACTACTTAAAAGAGGCTTAATAAGATTTGCTGCATCGACTTGACCACCAGATGCCGCGCCTGCACCGATGATGGTATGTATTTCATCGATGAACAAAATGGCATCTTCTTCTTTTTCAAGTTGTTTCAAAATCGCCTTGAAGCGCTTTTCAAAATCACCGCGATATTTGGTACCAGCGAGCAAAGAACCAATATCTAGTGAATAAATCACGCTGTTTTGAATAACCTCAGGGACCTGCCCTTCGACAATTCTCCATGCAAGACCTTCCGCTATGGCTGTTTTACCAACCCCTGCCTCACCCACTAGTAGTGGATTATTCTTGCGGCGTCGACAAAGTACCTGAATAGTGCGCTCTAACTCTTTATCACGTCCAATGAGTGGGTCGATGTTTCCATCTTTAGCGACTTGATTAAGATTCGTCGCAAAGCTTTCTAGGCGTTCTTCAGAATTAGGCTCTTCAACACTTTCTGAGCTAAACGAGTCTGATGATGAATCCTCACCTGCACCTGATGCTTTAGTAATACCGTGGGAGATGAAGTTAACAATATCTAATCGGGAGATGTCATTTTTCTTCAGTAGGTAAGCGGCATGCGACTCTTGCTCACTGAAGATAGCAACAAGCACGTTGGCGCCTGTTACTTCATTACGACCAGACGACTGTACATGAAAGACGGCGCGTTGTAGTACACGTTGAAAACTCAAAGTCGGCTGCGTTTCACGCGTCTCATCACTATCTGGGATAAGAGGCGTAGTTTGATCGATGAAAATATCGAGTTCGTTGCGTAAAGCGTCAAGATCCGCCTTACAAGCTAGAAGGGCTTCCTTAGCTGCATCATTTTCCAACAATGCAAGTAGGAGGTGTTCGACAGTCATAAACTCGTGGCGTTTATCTCGCGCCCGAGCAAATGCACCGTTAAGGCTTGACTCTAGTTCTTTATTTAGCATAAGTACCTCCCGAAAAAACAACTGGGGTTGTTCGAGCAAGTCTTCTTTGTTTACGCTTGCTCCATAGTGCAAAGTAGCGGATGTTCATTTTCCCTTGCGTACATCGTAACTTGCGCTACTTTTGTCTCGGCAATTTCTGCGCTGTATGTGCCGCAGATTGCCTTTCCTTCATAGTGGACCTGAAGCATGATTTGAGTTGCTTTATCAATATCATGTGAGAAAAATCGCTCAAGCACCTCTATGACGAAATCCATAGGTGTATAGTCATCATTATTGAGTACGACATTGTACAGCTTAGGTGGCTGGACTTTCGTACTTTCTCGCTCCAGAAGATCAGAGTCCGGAGTGACCCATTCAAAATTTTTACTCATGGCAATCTAAAGATATCGTATCAAAGGGTTGATGTTTTCGACCTATAAAAACAATCTACCACAAGCATGCAGCGCGGTGTAGTGAGTTATGGCACCGAATTCGATCTTTGATCGATAAAAGTTGCTACCTAATATAGAGACTAATGCACGTCTTGATACGGCGCAAATAAAAGATGCTTGTCGATAAGTTACACATTTTTTCTTATAAAAGAACTTTCTATTTATTGCTCTCGGACTATTGCAAACCACCCCATCATCTTCTATCTGGATCACACTTCCTCATTGAGAATACGGTAATTATCACGAAAACTTCATTTTTTATTCAGTCAGAGGATTCTTCTCCCATAAGCAACACGGACAGTATGGCTTTTTCAGTATGAGCCACTTCATAGGCAAATTGACTAAACTTCTGCGTATATACGAAAAACTGTTTGCAAATTTGTTAATCTCAAAAGTGATTTGTTTTCAATTATGTTTCTGTTTGTTGCTCACTGCTATTGACTGTCGAAATTCATTGACTACAGTGGAAAGTGTTGATGCATAAATCATCATTTTGAAACCTCTCTTCTTTAAGTGGTTTGATGAATGTGACTTATCATTGATTTGACGTTTGTTGGCATTCGCTGACAATGGTAGTACCAAGTTAAAGGTATAACTTGGTTGCAGTAACAACATCAGTAAAAAATGCATGAGGGATGTAAAGCATGGCTACAGGTACAGTAAAGTGGTTTAACAATGCCAAAGGATTTGGGTTTATTTGTTCAGATGAAGAAGAGGGAGATATCTTTGCCCACTACTCAACTATCCAGATGGACGGTTATCGTACACTGAAAGCAGGCCAACAAGTCTCTTACGAGATTGAAAAAGGTCCCAAAGGCTGTCACGCGAGTAGCGTCGTGCCTCTTGAAGGCCAAGCCAAATAATTAGAGCGCTGTCGAAATATAAAAATATTGCTCTCGAAACGCCATGTTGATGTTTTGAAGAGAAAAATAAACCCGCCAAGATAGCGGGTTTCTTACTATTTAGAGCACGTGTTACAAAAGGGACACTTACAACGCACTTACAGGATAGGAAACACGCCGAAAACGACGTGTTTTTTAACACTAACTTACTTGTTAATGATTGCGTTAAAGGTTTCGCTTGGACGCATCAATTTAGAAACCAATGCATCGTCTAGTAAGTAGTAACCTCCTAGCTCACCTTTCACGCCTTGCGCATTATTTAGCTCAGCAACGATCGTTTCTTCCTGCTCTGACAGCGCTTTTGCAATTGGTGCAAATTCAGCAGCAAGATCCGCATCATCCGTTTGCTCTGAAAGCGCTTTCGCCCAGTAAAGTGCAAGATAGAAGTGGCTTCCACGGTTATCTAGCTCACCCACTTTACGTGACGGAGATTTGTTGGTGTCTAAAAACTCACCGGTCGCTTTATCTAGTGTATCTGCGAGAACCTGAGCCTTAGGATTGTTTGTCGCTACACTTAAATGCTCTAACGAAGCTGCAAGCGCTAGGAACTCGCCCAAAGAATCCCAACGAAGGTGATTCTCTTTTTCTACTTGTTGAACGTGCTTAGGAGCAGAACCACCAGCGCCTGTTTCAAATAGACCACCACCATTCATCAATGGAACAATAGATAGCATCTTAGCAGACGTACCTAACTCTAGAATTGGGAACAAGTCTGTTAGGTAGTCACGAAGAACATTACCTGTAACAGAGATAGTATCTAGGCCCGCTTTCATACGCTCTAGTGAGTACTTACAAGCTTCAACAGGAGATAGGATCTTAATCTCTAGACCGTCAGTATCGTGATCTGGTAGGTAGGCGTTTACTTTCTTGATAAGCTCAGCATCGTGCGCGCGGTTTTCATCTAGCCAGAATACAGCTGGAACACCTGTTGCACGTGCGCGAGTCACTGCTAGTTTAACCCAATCTTGGATTGGTGCGTCTTTAACCTGACACATACGGAAGATATCACCTTCTTCAACCGCTTGCTCTAACAGTACGTTACCTGAAGCATCAACAACGCGAACAGTACCCGCAGCGTCTAGAATGAATGTCTTGTCGTGAGAACCATACTCTTCAGCTTTCTGAGCCATTAGACCAACGTTAGGTACGCTACCCATAGTGGTTGGATCAAATGCGCCGTGCTCTTTACAGAAATCAATAACCGCTTGGTAAATACCTGCGTAGCTACGATCTGGAATCATCGCTTTGGTGTCTTTTTGTTTACCATCTGGTCCCCACATTTGACCCGAAGAGCGAAGCATTGCTGGCATAGAAGCATCTACAATAATGTCACTTGGTACATGTAAGTTTGTGATACCACGATCAGAGTCAACCATCGCAAGTTCTGGTTGAGTTTGGTAAACCGCTTGAATGGCCGCTTCAATTTCTGCTTTTTGCGCTTCAGGTAGAGACTCAATTTTTGAGTAAACATCACCGATGCCATTGTTTACATCAACGCCTAGCTCTTCAAACAGCTTACCGTACTTATCGAAAACGTCTTTGTAGTAAACTTTTACGGCATGGCCGAAAATGACAGGGTCAGAAACTTTCATCATCGTCGCTTTCATATGAAGAGACAGCAGCACGTCTTGTGCTTTCGCTTCAGCAATCTCTTTCTCGAAAAATTCAACCAACGCCTTCTTCTTCATTACTGAAGTATCAATGACTTCTTTATCTAGTAATGGGAACGCAGACTTAAGCTCTTTAACTGTACCATCATTACCGACAAACTCGATTTTGACCTCTGTTGCACCAGAGATAGTTGTAGACTTTTCGCTACCAAAGAAGTCATTGTCTGACATGCTCGCAACATGGGACTTAGATTCTGCTGACCATGCACCCATTGAGTGTGGGTTTTTCTTCGCGTAGTTCTTAACCGAAGTCGGAGCACGACGGTCTGAGTTACCTTCACGAAGTACTGGGTTAACCGCACTACCTTTGATTTTGTCGTAAGCCGCTTTAATCGCTTTCTCTTCGTACGTGCTCGGCTCTTCTGGGTAGTTTGGTAAATCGTAACCTTTCGCCTGAAGCTCTTTAATCGCCGCTTTAAGCTGAGGAACTGAAGCTGAAATGTTAGGTAGCTTGATGATATTTGCTTCTGGAGTTTGAGCTAGTTCACCAAGCTCAGTCAACGCATCGCCAATGCGCTGTTCTTCTTTTAGATGCTCTGGGAAGTTAGCGATAATTCGACCTGCTAGTGAAATATCACGAGTATCTACATTGATGCCAGACGATGCTGTGAATGATTGAATGATTGGTAGTAATGAATAAGTTGCTAGCGCCGGCGCTTCATCAGTGATGGTGTAGATAATTGTAGGTTTTTCTGTAGGCATGAAATTTCCCTATTTTTTAATCAACTTGTTGGCTGATCAACTCAGCGTCTGAGTTGGTTTAATTGACGCATTGCTGCGCGTTAGCAGTACATGTCTCCTCACTAACGCCACATGCGGTTCGCACTCTTTGTTGTAGTTTGAAGCTCTAAGCTCTGAATCCATGAGTGCACTGATATAATTAAACAAATAACACGAATTAGTCTATCATTCTGTGCGCGTTTGTTAGTTTTAGGCGCGCAAATCATATCCGATCATGAGAAAACTTAAAACTTTCAAACACAGTTCATTTACATTTTTGCAGGGTAGTTAACATGTCATCTCGTACAGGTCAGGAAAAAGGTCGCAGTCGTAACCAGTCTAAAACGGGCCATTTTAAACACTCAGGAGCTCGCAATGGCTCGAAGACTCGTACTCAGCAAGACCGCCGCCCTAATCGCCCAACAAAAAGCCAAAAGCCAAAAGTGGCCCCTAAAGATCGTAAAGTCATTATTTTCAATAAGCCTTACGATACGCTCAGTCAATTTACCGATGGCGATGGTCGCAAAACGTTAGCGGACTATATCCCAATCAAAAATGTCTATGCGGCTGGCCGATTGGACCGAGACAGCGAAGGTTTGATGGTACTCACTAACGATGGCATCTTGCAGGCGAAGTTAACGCAGCCAAAGTCAAAATCGCCGAAGACTTATTGGGTTCAAGTCGATGGCGCTCCTCAGGAGCAAGATCTTGAAAAATTGAGGAAGGGAGTAGAGCTAAAAGATGGTATGACTCTACCAGCCGAAGTTGAAGTTATTCCAGAACCACAAGTCTGGGACAGAACTCCTCCGGTTCGTTTTCGCGCAAATATCCCTACCACTTGGTTAGCCATTACCATTATCGAAGGAAGAAATCGTCAGGTGCGTCGCATGACTGCGCACATTGGCTTCCCTACTTTGCGCCTCATTCGTCATTCGATGGGTGATATCGTCCTTAACGACCTAATGCCTGGTGAATGGAGAGAAATCTCTCTCTAATAAGCAGAAAAGATAAAAGCAGGCTTAAAGCCTGCTTTTTAGATTCGTACTTTTTCAGTTAAGCCCTATCTAATGAACTAAGGGATTACTGCTCAGCAAGCCAGTTTTTAAATGCCTCTTTTTCCGCCTGAGACGCTTTCTGGTACATCGTCTTTAATACATCAACCATTGGGCTGTCGTTCGATGCGGCTGTTGAACGGGAATCACTAGTCTCAACTCGAGGCTCGATATCACTTACTGATTGTTGATGCTGATTCACAGTTACATAACTAACGGCAACACTCGCGATACCGCCAGCAATATTGTAGTTGCGAGATTCTTGAGGGTAATTACGACCAATTTGAACACCATCTGACTCTAATACATCTTCGACCAAAGCAATAGGTTGGCCTTTGGTATCCAGTAATTGCCAATCTAGAGGCGAGATGTTGTTTTGCGCTTGGCGAAGAGTTTTAAACTCTGGCAGTTCAAATGTTAGCTTTTCGTTTTCAGCATCAAATTTAGCAACGATTACATCACTGTAAACCGTCTTAAGGTTTTCGTTAATTTCGAATGTAGGTTGATATTTGAAGACAATTTGATTCGTTCCGTCAGGTAGTTCGATTGTCTTCTCACTAGAAAAAAGACCACCTTCTAGATCTGGCTTCTCCATGTTGACGGCCAATAACTTCACGTCTTCTGGAACCACTAAAGTCGTTGCAGCGTAGAGGTTTGTACTGGCAAAAATAGACAGTGCCATTGCCACTTTTAATGATAACTGCATAGAATTTTTCATCCTTATCTTCATAGTAAAAGACCCAGCATATAGCTGGGTCTTACAATATCAAACTGGGTATTGATTACCAGTAGAAACGAGCACCAACACCGAAGTTAGTTGCGTCGTCTGTGTCTTTGTTATCGAAGTCAGTACCTTCGAAAGTGTAACCCGCTTCTGCGAATACACGTGCCCATTTAGAGAACTTGTATTCAACACCAGCGTAGAACCAAGAAGAGTCTGCGTCTACTTTACCTGCTTCGTCAGTAGACTGAGCTAGGTACTCGTAACCAGAGTATAGAGTTGTTTTAGGAGCAACAGCGAACATACCAGCTACAACGATGTAGTGTGAATCAACTGTTGATTTACCTAGCTTATCTTCGTTTTCGTTGTAGTAGTACGTAGCACCTAGAGTGTGCTCGTTTAGTGCGTACTCAGCAGTTACTTCAAAAGATAGGTTTTCGTTATCAGTACGCTCTGTGTGAGAAACTGTTTGCTCTACACCATTAAGAACTAGTTTTTTCTCTTTAGTTACGTTGATGTCGTTGTTCGCAGTAAGTACACCAGCGTGTAGAGATAGGTCGTTGAAAGATTTACCAACGAATACTTCTAGTACTTCTTCGTTAGAATCTTTTTCGCCTAGCGCGTAACCAGCTTTTAGCCAGAATGCGTCATTTTCGTAAGCGTATTTGATTTGAGAATCGTTGTTCCAAGCGTGACCGTATGCAGTTTCCGCTGCGTTACCACCGAAGAAGTAAGAGTAATCTGCGAAGTATACGTCATCAGCCCAAGTACCTTCTTTACCGAAGCGAAGAGTACCCATATCACCCATATCAAAACCGATGATGTGGCGACGTACGTATACAGAGTCATCTGTACGCTCGCTTGAATCAGCACCTGCGTCGTAGTTGTCACCTAGAGCAACACCGATTTCAACTTCACCCAGAACTTTTAGGCTTTCGTCAACAACGTAAACCGCGTTCACACCAGTACGAGAAGAGCTAGTGTTTAGCTCTGCTGTGTGATCAGTTTTTTCTGTGAATAGAAGAGTTGGACGTAGCTGACCGTAGAAATCTACAGAACCTTCTTCAGATTTGAATACTTCAGCTGCGTTCACTGAAGTTGCAGACGCAACTACAGCTAGTGCTAATAGAGTTTTTTTCATAATTAATCCACTGCCTTTTCTTAGTTCGGGATATCCTTGTCCGGTTCCCTTTTTTTATATGTTTGAGGTAGAGCGTTAACAAAACGTTATACAGCACCTCCTCAAAATCTGGAGCTAAGAGTGCAAAAGATTATTCTGGCTGTCAAATTTTCTAAATACCAATGTAAAAAAAACAAAATACCATTACAAAACAACAACTTGATGAGTTTACCTTTATTTATTCGACGAACATCTAACCAATCTCCATTATTATTTGTAATTTACAAAATTATTAACAAATGGTTTTTTAATCCAACAGGTAAATTTTAAAAAAACAAAAAAAGAATAAAAACCTACAAATCAGACCAAGTTGGAGTTTTATATTTTTCATATAATGAAATTAATTTCATTAAGATAAGGTTCAATATTTTTTTGTGAAGGAGATCTACATTCCTTATAAAAGCATTCCGTTTTGTGAACTACTGTACAACTAGTGATGTGTGCTACTATTCGCCTCCAACGCATTTGAGGCCCGTATGCTGACCAGTAACATTCAAAAATCGATTCGTAATAGCTATCAAAACCTTCAAGATCAACTTGATAACTTTGTGCCTAGAAGAGCACAAAACTACCTTGTTGCAGAGATTGCAAAAACGCTGTGCGGTCAGTATCACAAATCTAACCGAATACTCGTTGCAGAAGCAGGGACTGGAATTGGTAAATCGCTCTCTTATCTAATGGCGACCATTCCCGTGGCTGTACATAACAATAGGAAAGTGGTTATCTCAACGGCGACCGTCGCTCTGCAAGAGCAGCTCATAAATAAAGACCTCCCTCTTTTTCGTCGGATTACCGACCGAGAGTTTTCTTTTATTTTGGCAAAAGGCCGTCAACGCTATTGTTGTGCAGAAAAGCTCGCCACTGCTAGCGGTGCTGATGGTGGCCAGTTAGCCATGTTTGAAACCAAACCTAAGCAAAAAGATATAGAGCTGTTAGAAACAATGCATCGCTCTCTTGCGCAAGGTAAATGGGACGGTGACCGTGATTCTTGGCCTAAACCCATCGACGATAAGCTTTGGCAACTGATTGTCAGTGATAAACACAGTTGCAATAACAGTTTACCAGGCCACCGCGGCTGCCCATTCCAAAAAGCGCGCTCAGAGTTGGATAAAAACGATGTCATCATTGCTAACCACTCTCTCGTCATGGCAGACGCAGATTTAGGTGGCGGCGTGATTTTACCTGAGCCAGAAAATACAATATACGTCTTCGACGAGGCACATCACTTACCTCACGTCGCTCGTGACCATGCTTCAGCATCTGCGAGTTTAAAAGGCGCGGCAGCATGGCTTGAGAAGTTAAATCAGTCGATTAGTAAGTTTTCATCACTCGCAGACGAGAAACGCGTAGCTCGATTTCGCAACGACCTTCAAGACGCGGTTCAGAACTTAATACCGGCACTGACTCAATTGCCCAAACAGTTCGACCCAGCTCAATTTGAAGAGGGTATCTATCGCTTCGAACACGGTGAACTACCTGAGTGGCTAGAGAACCAATCCAAAGAACTAAAACAGTTCAGTAAAAAAGCAAATCAGAGTGTGGCAAAAATTGCCGACCTTATTGCGGAAAGAGTAAAAGACGGGGAGCTTGCGACAAGGTTGGCTGAACCAGCGCTTGCAGAGCTCGGTTTCTACATTCAAAGGTTAGAAAACCTAGCGCAAGTATGGCATTTAATGGCTGAACCAACTCGTGAAAAAGGTGCGCCTTTAGCTCGCTGGTTAGAAACCCACCCCGATCGCGAGGGTGATTTCATTGTGAGTGTTTCGCCACTTGAAATTGGATGGCAACTCGACCAACAGATTTGGAGCAGATGTATTGGCGCCATTTTGGTTTCCGCAACGATGCGTGCATTAAACTCTTTCCATTACTTTTGCCATCAGGTTGGTATTGATGGAAAACCAGAATCAGGCACTCAGTTTTTAGCGCTTGCGTCACCATTCGATTACCAAAACCAGGCAGAATTACTCATCCCTGCGATGAAATATGAACCACCAGCGCCTCAATTTACTGAATATCTTATTGAGATCTTGCCTAAGTACTTGGAAGACAAGAAAGCCAACTTAGTATTATTCTCATCCTATTGGCAGATGAACCAAGTCGCGAAGGCACTCTCTTCGGAGTTCATAAAAAAAGGCTGGGCGTTGCAAGTTCAAGGTGAAAGCTCACGTCAAGAAATTCTAAAAAAACATAAAAAGTTAATAGAATCAAATAAAACCAGCGTCTTATTTGGTACTGGCAGTTTCTCTGAGGGGCTAGACTTACCTGGCGAATTACTTGAAAACTTGGTGATTACAAAAATTCCATTTGGCGTTCCAACCTCCCCTGTTGAGCAGGCTCATTCCGAATACATTGAGAAAAAAGGAGGAAACCCGTTTATGCAAATAACTGTACCAGACGCAAGCAAAAAGCTGATCCAGAGCGTAGGTCGCTTACTGCGTAAAGAGAGAGATTCTGGTAGAGTAACGATTCTTGATCGACGCCTAGTCACTAAGCGATACGGACAAGCCTTAATCGACTCACTACCTCCATTTAAACGTAAAATAGAATATTAGAAGAATCACCATTTATGGAAATGATTGAGCCAACCATGCTGTTGGTGTTGGCGCTTGTCGCTTTTGTCGCAGGATTTATTGATGCAGTTGCCGGTGGTGGTGGCATGCTTACCGTACCTGCTCTACTTTCGCTAGGCTTGCCGCCTCATATTGCACTAGGCACCAATAAACTTGCCGCTACCTTTGCTTCTTCTACTGCAGCATTTACGTACTACAAAAAACGTCTATTCAAACCTCAATGCTGGAGGCGTGCATTCGTGGCAACACTCGTCGGAGCGACATTAGGTACGCTATTTGTAGATGCGATTAGTACGGATTGGCTGGAAAAAGGATTGCCGCTTGTTATTTTGGCGGCAGCGTTGTATACCGTTTTTCATAAAACACCCCACTCTGCTCATCAAAGTCCAATACCCGAGCCTTGCCCAAAACTTCATAAAAAACAGTACATGCAAGGCTTATCCATAGGATTCTACGACGGACTCGCAGGGCCTGGAACTGGGGCTTTTTGGACAGTAAGTTCAATGGCGCTGTACCGGCTGAATATCTTGCTCGCCTCTGGCTTAGCAAAAGCAATGAACTTTACCAGTAACTTTACCTCTTTGATCACTTTTGCATTCCTCGGACATATCAACTGGGTGCTAGGCTTAACAATGGGAGTATGTTTAATGGCTGGTGCTTTTGTTGGCGCGCACTCCGCTATTAGATTTGGTTCTAAATTCATTCGTCCTGTATTTGTTACTGCCGTCAGCATACTAGCCATTAAATTGGCTTATGACGCATGGTTTGTAGGTTTGTCATGAACATTTCTCAACTCCAGGAAAATCTAGAACAAATGGCGAAGCAAGCCGCTGTTCTTGACCGTCAAAGAGGCGAACATCATGTTCCGCTTTTTGATGAGCGTTTATTTGGTTGCCGCTCTCGCTTACTTACTCCTTGCGTAAAAGAAGCAAAAGCCACGCTGGGTGCGATTGTGCGTGAGCAAAATGAAGGTAAGCTCACCGCTTTGCGTGCTGAGTACCTCACTGAACGGTTAGTGGCGCAAATCGGTGCGATTCAACGCGAGATTTCTACCACTAAAATTCGTAAGAATGAAATCAAACATAGCAGCCATTTCCGTAAGCCTATCAACGTGCTTTATCAGGAGCTCGCTCAACATCAAGAGTGGGCAAGACGCTTGCGCGAGATGGTGTTAGAAAAAGAACGTGCTGTCGAAAGCGCTCCTAGTTTTATGCGTGCCGACGCTCAAAAAGTATTACTAGCAACCGAGCAACGTTTAGCGCGTTGTGAAACAGCACTTCTTAAGCTAGAGAACCAAATTACACATAGGGAAAAACATCAATAATGGCTGATCAACCAACCTCGCCTTTAGATGACGCACCTGAAGAGATCAAACTGGCTGTCGATTTAATCTATTTGCTTGAGAGCAATGAGATAGATCCAGAAGTTGCGCTTAACGCTTTAAAGATCGTGCAAAACGACTTAGAAAACAAATTAAAAGCAAAGTAGCTCAGAGCGTTTCACTCCTTTCACCGAGACTCGTTTTCAGTGCTCTTACACAATGATACTATTCATAAAAAGTACGCCCCCAAAAAGGATAAATAATGAAAGTAATCAGCTTTAACATCAATGGACTACGTGCGCGACTGCACCAACTCCAAGCGCTAATCGACAAACACCAACCTGATGTGATTGGTCTTCAGGAAATTAAAGTTCACGATGAAGCATTCCCGATTGAAGCTGTCGAAGCCATGGGCTACAAAGTGTATTTTCATGGTCAAAAAGCACATTACGGCGTAGCAATGCTTTGTAAGCAAGAGCCTCTACACGTACAAAAAGGGTTCCCGACGGATAACGAGGAACATCAAAAGCGCATGATCATGGCAACGTTTTTAAATGAAAACGGCGAAAAGGTCACTGTACTAAACGGCTATTTCCCTCAAGGGGATAACATCAGCCACGAAACCAAATTCCCATACAAGCGCCAATTCTATAAAGATCTGATGACCTACCTAAACGATCATCACAATAACGACGAGCAATTGATTGTTATGGGTGACATCAACATCAGCCCTATTGATGCAGATATCGGTATCGGCGAGCCAAACCGTAAACGTTGGCTAAAAACAGGTAAATGTTCATTCCAACCTGAAGAACGCGAATGGTTGAAAACCTTACTAGACTGGGGCTTTGTGGACACCTTCCGTAAGCTATACCCAGAGGTGAACGATCAATTTTCGTGGTTTGACTACCGTTCTCGCGGTTTTGATGATAACCGTGGCCTACGAATTGATGTCATTTTGGCAACCCCTTCTCTAGCGGAAAAGTGTATTGAATCTGGTATCGACTATGAGCTTCGTGGTATCGAGAAGCCTTCAGATCACGCACCAATCTGGTCAACATTTAAGTAATATATTGCAAAGCTATAAGCGAGACTCAACGCTAAGCTTAATCCAATAAAAAGGGAGACTCAGTCTCCCTTTTTCATACAAATTACCATTTAATCACTGATTCAGCGGCCAAACCGTTTGACCATCAACAGTTATCGGTGTTTGTGCAAATTCGTTCAGACAGTAGCCTGTATTACTACTTGCAAAGTAA
This sequence comes from Vibrio sp. 1288, assembly GCF_033344475.1. Lineage (NCBI taxonomy): Bacteria > Pseudomonadati > Pseudomonadota > Gammaproteobacteria > Vibrionales > Vibrionaceae > Vibrio > Vibrio sp. 1288. The sequence goes on along the minus strand of NZ_JAWPOX010000006.1, from coordinate 27,827 downwards.
GTGAGCGGCATCGGCGGTAGATTCAGCGCCACAACCTGCTGTTTCGCTTTTTCTGTGAGCGAGAACCCCCACATATCGAGATAGTTAGTCATATCTCGCTGAGAGATGTAGCTCAGAGCAATAAGCAACCAGTCGTTGTTCGAGATGCTATTTGCTTCTTCCCGAGAGTAGTTGGCGAAACCAATACTCAATCGTCTCTCATCCCAAAGCGCATCGTCCGATTTTAAGCGGTTAAACTCACGTTCAATCAGGTGCAAGCGCGCCAATAAATGCCAACCATTTTTAAGCACACCTTCATGCTGCGCCGCCATCATCATTTGAATGTAAACACGAGCGCCCCAACTCCAACTGGTTTGATTTTGCGCAGCCATGTATGCGTTTGGATCCGCTTGAGTTCGGCTAGCTTGCAATAATTCAAACTGGCCTTTGAAATCCAAGCTTTGGCAAGTTGAAACTTTTCCCGTATTCTGGAAGAAACGAGACTTACTGTAATACGAGTAGTAATTGGTCGTTGAATGCCCTTCCCAGCCTGAAAATCGGAATCGACCTTTTTCTAAACCATGACCAAGCTCATGTAAATCACCGTGACCGAGTGGGCTGAATGACCAGTAAGCATCGTAAGGGTTACCCGAACAACCATAACCACACGTCGCTTGGTCAGCGTTCATGTGCTTCACTATATCAATATTGGCGATTTCCCAACCTTGGTTTTGGGCGTATTGAATAATTTCAGGCACTTCATCTATGCCCGGCCCTTGGAAACCTGCCAGCACATGCGGGTAGTTGTGAACATATTCTTCTGTTGCAAGCGCCATTTCCGAAGGGGTAGACCACATTTCATCGTTGACCGACTCCAACATTTTGTCGCGCTTTGAGTGTACTTCAAACCCAGGAGTGATCAGCTCAGCCCAATCGAATAAATTGGCTTCTAACTGTTGAATAAAAGCGTCGTTGTCCTTCTCACTTCTCCAAACTGGATGCTGTGCCACATGATTAAATTTCAGTTCAACCGGAACATCATTTTTGTCAAAGTGAACCTGTACTGGACCACCATAAGGAGAAGTCAGCGTGATGGTTTCACCCGGCTTCACTTCATAGCCGAATGAAGTCAGCAGTTTTGGTCGCGTGTATCCATCTTTGCTGAACTCATGAGTTGCACCACTTCTTAAAGTGTTGATGACAATCTTAGTCGCCACATCATTGCTGTCATTACGTTTAACCGTAAAGGTTTCCCCAGGAAGTGCATACACACCAGCCGAACGGAAGTTACGCTTTGATTCCATATTAATCGTTGCACTGATTCTCTTTATGTCAGGGCTAAACTCACTACGGCTGAAGTTCCCCATATTTGGTTGTTTTGGGTTTACGCTTCGGCTGTTGTATTGCACGTAATCGGCAAAGTACGACTTTAGGAATTCGGTCATTTGGGTTGATTGTTTGTCCATCGGGAAGACAACCGTTTGACGATAATGATCAGCCAGCAATACCATGAGTTTTTCGTATTGGTAGCCGTTTTGATTAAACAAATCTACTTTTTGTTCATCAAGCTTTTGCAACCAATGGCGAATGCTGTTTGCCCCTGCATAAAATTGACTGTCCATATTCGCAGTGTCAGGACAGGATTTGTCATCACACTTTGACAAGTCAACGTTGAAATTTTGAGATTCAAAACGAGACAACAACGCTTGTTGTGTAATAACAGAATCCGGCACAACGTTCATCAACGATGAAGGTTCCCAGTCGACCAAGCCTAACTTACGCCAATAGTTATCTCCCACATAATCAACATGGAATTTTTCCAAAATGTCTTGGCCAAGATCAGTTAGTCCTCCATCCCAATGCAGGTATAGAACAGGAATTTGGGCTTGCTCAGCGTATTCCAAAGCTTCGAGTACTGGTTTGTTGGTATCTCCAGATTGCAGATGCTGTGACAAGATCAATAAGTTTGGAGTATTGGTTTGCAAGCAGCTAAGTAGCTTCGAACCATCGCATAGGTTGGCCTCGTTAAACGCCAGCTCTTGTGAAACATTGTCTTTCAGCCAATTCCGAGTCGCATGCTCATCCGGAAAGTAATAAGACTGATCCATTTGCGCGATGACGACGTTTGAAGTAACTCCGCCCGACAACCAAGTGACCAGGTTACTTAACCATTGCGTCATCGCCGCGTTGGAAGAGTCGGGAAAACGTTGTGCCGTTCTAAATGGGTTACTACCTAATAGTGCGTAACGTTGACCATTAGACTTTTCCCCGGCAACGCCAATTGACAGCGCTTGATCTTTGTAACCGCTTGCCATGGCCTTATTGGTCATCAAGATGGTGTCGTTGAAGCCATACTGAGGTGCCAAGATCGCGGCATCATGGGTTGGATCCCAATAAAGACCTGAAAGGTTTTTCGCAATTGCAGATTTGATCGTATTCGACTGCATCTTGTGGTCTTCTACAACCTGACGACTTTCTCGAATGAAATCGCTCGGGTCAGAAACGAGCAGTGCATTACCAGTTTCAAGAGCTTGTTGAACTGGAGCTGGCGTTGGTTTTACTTGAGCATTAGGTTGTGATTCTCCCTCTCCCCCACCACATCCTGTGGCTAAGGCGGCAATGCCCAACGATAGAATTGTTTTTTTCATTTTTACTTACTAAACAATGAGTTTATCGAATGTTAATGTAAGTTAATGAATAATAAGAAAGAGTCTTTTACATCGGCTGGAAAAATAGGAATGAAGATAACAAAATTATCAAAAGCAATAGCACCCACTCCGGTGCTATTGCCTCTATTGATAATTAGCTTAAAGGACGTAGATAAGCTAAGAAACGCTTCTCTGCCACTTTGAAACACCACAAAATCATAAACGTCAGTGCCATGTAGAACAGCCCCGCCGTCAGGAAAGACTCAAATGGTGCATAGTAGCGCGAGTTAACTAGACGCGCAGCACCAGTTAAATCCATGATGGTAACAATGCCCGCGACTGCACTTCCGTGCAGCATAAATATGACCTCGTTGGAATAAGCTGGTAATGCTCGACGCAATGCACTCGGCAAGATAATACGTCTGTATGTCATAAACTTACTCATGCCATAGGCTTTCGCAGCTTCCACCTCACCTTTCGGCAAACCATTAATCGCACCACGAATAATTTCTGCGGTGTAAGCCGATGTATTCAGAATAAAAGCGACCAAAGCACAGAACCAAGCGTTCTCCCACAAGGTATCTTTCACAGGGAAAAACTGATCCATGCCGTAGTAAATCAAATACAGCTGAACCAATAGCGGCGTTCCACGGAAAAAGTAAATGAATCCCCAAGAAGGTAAGCTTAGAGCGTAATTGGTACTATTGCGTGCCACGGCTAATGGGATAGAGACACACAAGCCAATAACCAACGCTAATCCCACTAACCAAACTGTTGTCCAAAGTCCCTGAAGATAAGTTGGAAAGCTTTCAATAATCAAAGAAAAGTCCATAACTTACCTCGCATGAATACTGAACTTACGCTCAACAAGCTTGAGTAGCCCGGTCGAAACGCTGGTAAAAAATAGAAAGATGAGCGCGACAGCCATGTAAAAGGTGAACGGCATTTTCGTTGTACCTGCTGCCAATGAGCTCATTCTCACCATGTCATCCAGACCAATAATGGAAACTAACGCTGTGGTCTTAAGTAACACTAACCAGTTATTACCAAATCCAGGTAATGCATGACGAATCATCTGAGGAAGTAAGATTCTTCTAAACGATAAAGCAGAACTCATCCCATAAGCTTTCGCCGCTTCTAATTCACCCTTGTCCACCGCCATGATCGCTCCACGAAAAGTCTCCGCCATGTAGGCGCCAAAGATAAAACCAATCGTGAGTACACCAGCTATAAATGGGCTGACATCAATATAATCAGGTAAGTAAGACGTCCATTCATGGTTTGGATCACTCGAGGCAAACCACTCGTTGAGCGTTTCGTTGATGGAGTAAAGGCTGTTATTTAAAAGTATTTGTCCACCAAAGAAAATTAGCATCATCAGAACCAAATCTGGAATGCCGCGAATGACGGTGGTGTAAAGAGTGGCAATCGCCCTTGCCCATTTGTAAGGCGCTAACTTAGCTAGTGCGCCAAGCATGCCTAAGACCATGGCGAGAATGAGTGAAAGCACTGCAACTTCTATTGTTACTAAAGCTCCTTTCAAAATCGAAGCTTCGTATCCTTGTAAATCTAGCATAGGTGAGTTCCTAATCCCTAAACTCAAAAAATCGACCGTTGACTACTTCTAGGAACAAGCCAACGGTCGCTTAATTACGGTTTATTCACCGTACACATCGTAGTTAAAGTATTTACCAGCAATTTCTTGGTAAACACCTTTCTCACGTAGTGAAATAATTGCTGCGTCGAGTTTCTTCGTCAGATCTTTGTCTTGTTTACGAACAGCGATACCCATACCTTCGCCAAACCATTTTGGATCGGTTAACGATGGTCCAACAAACTCATAAGCTTCGCCACCTGCTTTGTTGATCACACCCTCTTCTAGAGCAGACGCATCACCTAAAACGGCAGCAATTCGACCATTTTCTAGATCAAGATACGCTTCATCAAAAGAGCCATAACGTACAATTTCAACATCATCGCCGTAGTTGTCAGTTAAGTACTTGTCATGTGTCGTCGCACGTTGCACGCCAATTTTGACATCTTTAAGATTATCAAAATCTAGACCCGCACCTTTCTTAGCGATAAATTTATTTGGGATTTGTGCGTACTTGCCAGTGAAATCGACTTTTTTCTTGCGCTCTTCAGTGATAGACATTGCTGCGATGATGGCATCGTACTTACGTGCAAGAAGAGAAGGGATAATACCATCCCAATCTTGAGCGACGATTTTGCACTTCACTTGCATCTCTTCACAGAGTGCATTTGCCATATCTACGTCAAAGCCTTTTATTGAGCCATCAGTTTCTGTCCAGCTAAACGGAGGGTAAGCACCTTCGATACCAAAGCGAACTGTTTTCCATTCTTTCGCTTGGGCAACACCTGATACTGCCGTTGCAGCAATCGTTGCTGCTAATAACCACTTTTTCATTTCCATACTCCTGTGATTGCTATTTTATTTCGTTTTGTTTGTTGTGTTGGCTTAGGAGGCAATAGTCTGCCGCCTAACAAATATTAGTAAATGGATGAGATAAACTGCTGTAATCGTTCTGAATCCGGGTTTGTAAATAGCTTAGCTGGATTTCCCTGTTCTTCCACTAAGCCTTGATGTAAAAACATCACATGGTTTGATACGTCACGCGCAAACGCCATTTCGTGCGTGACCACCAGCATAGTTCGCCCTTCATCTGCCAAATCTCTCATTACCCCCAGAACTTCTCCTACAAGTTCTGGGTCAAGCGCAGAAGTTGGCTCGTCAAACAACATCACCTCTGGGTCAACTGCTAGCGCACGGGCAATAGCTGCACGTTGCTGCTGGCCACCAGATAAGTGCCCAGGGTAATAATCTTTACGCTCATACAAGCCTACTTTCTTAAGCAAGACTTCTGCATTTTCAATCGCTTGAGCTTTTGACACGCCTAAGACATGAACAGGCGCCTCAATCACGTTTTCTAGTACGGTTAGGTGAGACCAGAGGTTGAAACCTTGGAAAACCATTGCCAGGCGTGAACGAATACGTTGGACTTGCTTTTCATTAGCAGGAACAGATTCATCTGCTCTGTTGTTTTTCATTTGGATTAATTCACCATTTACCCAAATTTCGCCCGCGGTAGGCGTTTCTAGCAAGTTGATACATCTGAGAAAGGTACTCTTACCTGAGCCGGAAGAGCCAATGATGGAGATAACATCTCCTTTGTGCGCGGCAAGTGAAATGCCTTTTAAAACTTCATTTTGTCCAAATGTTTTGTGCAGGTCTTTTATATCTAGCGCTGGTACATCATTCATGCGCCCTACTCCCTGTGTTTTTGTCACTGCAATTAAGGGACTCCGCCCTCTCTAATTCGGAACAAATTAGCACCGCCCTTTGAAACTTGCAACAAATTATTAACCTAAATAATTCGAATAGAAAGATACGATAGACAAATTAATATGCAATATATAGCAACATATTCTTCAAAAGTTGAATATTAAATATAAAAAAGCCCCTTTCAAAGGGGCTTAATAAATTTACAAAAGTGTTAATTGAAACCTATTCGAGGTCGCAATGAATTAATTAAAACGACTGACTACCAACGAGTTTGAAGTACGTAATGTCACCTCATTTTCTAAGCCTTCTTTTTCAGAAGTAATGATGCCATCTAGGTCTTCATCTAGTTCAGGCTCTGACGCTTCACCATTGGAGAAGAAGCTCATGAAAACTTTAGAATCAATATTACTATCTTCATTCACTACTAAAGCAGTGCGATTAAAATCGTCCGAAGCTGAAACCTTCAAACCGTTAACGGCCGATGTTGGGAAGTTGTAGTAATGCAATTCTGGAACAACAACAGAATCACTATCACTTGTTGTGAAAATGCGATGTGTGACTCTGTAGTCGCCTGAAGTTGCAAAGTAAGCGACACGAGTAAAGCCTTCAGTAGACGATGTTAAGCCCATGTCCAGATCAATCACGGACTCTGCACTTCCTTGCGTTGATACACTTGGTTTTGTGTTCGGCAGGTTATCAATATTTAAGTAAGCACTCGGATCAACGTCAATATCCCATCCGTCAGAGATCGTTTCGTTAAGTAGAGACTCCCAACCATTAACTTGATTCTCTGAGAACGCCATGTATACCCAAGTTTCTTTATTCGTTGCACTAGGGCGATTATATTCAACGGCCGTTTTATCCAGCTTCAACGCGTCATATGCAAAGCCGTTAGTAACAAAGCCAATGTTGAGCGAGTCGTAAGTATAGTCAGAAGACGAATAAATGTTTGACGTATTATCCGCTCTAACTAAGGCTATCTCACCAGTTCCCCACGAACCAATACCATATTGGTAAAGCGCTTTGTCGCTTGAACCTGATTCATACTGAAACAATGCCGTTGGTTCACCTTTAAGCCCCATCAGTTCATCAGTAGGCAACATATCAGGGTTCGGAGACGTGAAAATATCGGTTTGCGAGACAAAGTTGTAATCTCCGCCACCTGATTCAGCGTTTCGGTAATCTAAGTTAGTAAACTTATTGCTTGCTAAGTTACCGCCAGTAAAGCATTTGTTCAAAGAGTCTCGGTTTAGTGCAAAAGTAGCATTACGTAGTTTCTTATCTTGCAAGAACTCTTTTGAAAACGTGTTTACGCGAGCTTCTTTGCCGTTAAATTCTATTGCTTGAAACGTTACAAAGCCGCCGTCAGGGATATCTTCAAGATAAAACTTAAAGTTATCAGTGGTAGGTTTGATAATGTCTCCGGATCTTTTGCCATCGGCATCAGAGTAGTAACCGATAACATAGTTGGTCACTTGCTCTTTTGACGCTGCACTATAGGTTAAAACCGTTTTATCGCCGTTCAGCTCAGTTTTGTGGTCATATACAGTACAACCTTTCGTAGTTGCTTCACTTTCAGTCATTGTTGCTGGTATAGCAAAATCAAAAGTAAACGCAGTTTTCGGCGCTGCACCACCGCCACCGCCGCCACCGCCGCCACCGCCGCCGCAACCGACCATTAACCCTGAGATGATTGCCACTAGTGGCAGTACTTTAAGCTGTTTCATGTCTTTTTCCTAAACTGAGCGGCAATGATTAGCCAAAAAATTGTCTTTGCTCTGTCCAAAGCAAGAATAAAGCCAGCTTTATATAATCATCGTGAATATTGACATTTAATCTGCATCTCGTGCAAAAGGACAAAAAGTTCTAATTTTATGCAACTTGTGTAATGAAATTACACAAGATCTCCGCATCTCATTCGCATGCCAGAAACTTTCTGTAGTTTTATTTCACAACCATTCTTAAAGTGATCTAAATCAATCACCCTAAATGGCTATCTTGCTAGACTCCTGCCAAAAGATGAGGCTTTTTTTGCGCCTCAACACAATAAGTTATTAGCTATGCTTAGGCACAGTGTCGACGTGTAACAAATCTAACAATAGCTAGCATAAGCGTGCCGCAGGATGCGGATTAACACAATTGAATGAAGAATTCATAACTTTTAAATATATGAGGAATCTATGTCAGACGCAGTTAACAAAACGCACTCTGATTCAGATATCGAGACCAAGAGCTACCGTGAGCTTCATCGTCCAGCATCTGAGTTCGCAAGCCGTTCAGACTACCTAGACCACGAACTACAAATTATGAAGCCACGTCGTTTTGGCTTGAACTTGCCAGGTCGTGACTTCCGCTTTGAGCTTGAAGACCTTGTTCCAGCACTTGCTGGTACTATCGGTATTATCGCAATGTACTCTGCGGTAATGATGTCTTGGGCTGAAGGTCTTACTGCAGCATGGGACCACGTAAACTTAGGCAAGGACTTTGCTATCGAAGTTGCGCGTGTAGAAATGCTCATCCCTGCACTTCTTTTCTGTGTACTTGCCTCTGGTTTTATTAACCCTAAAGCCAACCTAGCAGGCAACCACGGCCCAATGATCCCTCTTATTGGTACCATCGCTCTTGCTGGTGCTCACCCTCTTGCATTAGCAATTCTCATTGGTGTGTTTGGTTTAATTTTGAGCCTCTTAAAAGGTGGGTCAAAACTGGTTAACCTCACCTCTGAAGGTACGGCTGGTGGCCTTCTTATTTTCTTAGGTTTAACCGGAACCATGAGCCAAATTAACTCTATTCAAGCTTGGGCTGTTGGTTTGCAATCCGATACGGTTGCCGCTGGTAGCATGGGTTACATCGGTCTAATTGTTCTTGCGGTTACCATTGGCTTATACGCGTTCCTTGCTAAAGTGAACAAACGCTGGCTAGCGATCCCTGTTTGTGCCTTCACTGGGCTTGCAATCGCACTTGCTCTTGGCGCAGGCTTCGATATTAAATTCGTAACCGAGACAGGCCTTCCAAACCTAAATCCAATCTACTGGTGGGGTTCAACAGAAGAAGGTTGGATGCTTGGTCTTCCTAATATGGAACACTTCATCGCTTCACTACCATTCGCCATTCTTGCGGTAGCAATGTGGTCACCTGACTTCTTGGGTCACCGTATCTTCCAAGAGATGAACTACCCACGTAAGAGTGAGAAAGTGCTGATGGACGTTGATGACACAATGACAATGTGTTCCGTTCGCCAAATGGTCGGTACTGCAGTGGGTGGTGGTAACATCACATCATCTTGGGGGACTTACATGATCCCTGCTGCAATCGCGAAACGCCCTATTCCTGCTGGTGCCATCTTACTAGGCTCTCTATGTATTATTGTTGCAATCCTTGGTTTTCCTATGGACGTTGCAGTATGGCCTCCAGTTATGCGCGTTGCTCTTCTCGTTGGTGTATCTCTACCACTGCTTGAAGCTGGCATGCAGATGGTGAAGGACTCGAAAGACTCACAAGCAGCAGGCATTTGTATCTTTGGCTCTGCCGTTGTTAACCCAGTTCTAGCTTGGGCATTAACTATGCTTTTAGATAACAACGGTTTAATTGGAGATAAAGAGCGCGCGTCTCGCCTATCATTTGTAGACAAGATTGTGATCCCAGTAAGCGTACTTGTTATCTGTTTAGTTGCTATGCTTGCAGTTGGTATGCTTGAAGACCAGTATGGCATCCAAGCTTGGCTATAAGCTAGCAGTCCAGAAATTTGTGGGTAGCGCTCGTCGCTACCCCATTTTTATCGAGATTTTTGAGGATTTATTGATTTAGTTTAAGGTTTGCAAAAAAATTTTAGTTTAACCTCTAACTGTTGCTTAAAAAGAGAAACGTTAAAACTAGTGACAATATTTATAGTTTTGTAAATCGAATACGTAAATTTAAGACTATAAATATTGTTATTCATAAGAGTGTACTGTTCCCCTCTTTTATCTGGGGATAGCTGGCTCAACGGCGAAGCAGTACGTATTTTTTTCTACTAAAAAGGTAGGTATGTCATGGCAGAGCAATTTGCTAAAGCTTGGGAAGGTTTTGCTGCAGGCGACTGGCAAAACGAAGTAAACGTTCGTGATTTCATTCAGAAGAACTACACTCCGTACGAAGGCGACGAATCTTTCCTAGTTTCTGAAGGTACTGAAGCGACTAACAAGCTTTGGGCTAAGGTAATGGAAGGCATCAAACAAGAGAACGCGACTCACGCTCCTGTTGATTTTGATACTTCAGTTATCTCTACCATCACTGCTCACGATGCAGGCTACATCGAAAAAGACCTAGAAACTATCGTAGGTCTTCAAACTGACGCTCCTCTAAAACGTGCGATCATCCCTAACGGTGGTATCCGCATGGTTGAAGGTTCATGCAAAGCCTACGACCGCGAGCTAGACCCACAAGTTAAAAAAATCTACACAGAATACCGTAAAACTCACAACCAAGGCGTTTTCGATATCTACACTCCTCAAATCATGGCGTGTCGTAAATCTGGCGTACTGACTGGTCTTCCAGATGCATACGGTCGTGGTCGTATCATCGGTGACTACCGTCGTGTTGCTCTATACGGTATTGACTTCCTAATGAAGGATAAATTCGCGCAGTTCTCTTCTCTACAAGAGCGTTTTGAGAACGGCGAAGACCTACAAATGACAATGCAGCTTCGTGAAGAGATCGCAGAGCAACACCGTGCTCTAGGTCAAATCAAAGAAATGGCTGCAAAATACGGTTGTGATATTTCTCGTCCTGCTGAAACTGCGCAAGAAGCTATTCAGTGGACTTACTTCGGTTACCTAGCTGCTGTTAAATCTCAAAACGGTGCGGCTATGTCTCTAGGTCGTACTTCTACGTTCCTAGACATCTTCATCGAACGTGATATCGCGGCTGGTAAGCTAACTGAAGAACAAGCTCAGGAAATGATCGACCACTTCGTAATGAAACTACGTATGGTTCGTTTCCTACGTACTCCTGAGTACGATGATCTATTCTCTGGCGACCCTATCTGGGCAACTGAGTCTATGGGTGGTATGGGTCTTGACGGTCGTACGCTAGTTACTCGTACAAACTTCCGTTTCCTAAACTCACTATACACTATGGGTCCTTCTCCAGAGCCAAACATCACTGTTCTTTGGTCTGAGCAACTACCTGAAGGCTTCAAGAAGTTCTGTGCGAAAGTATCTATCGATACTTCTTCTATTCAGTACGAAAATGACGACCTAATGCGTCCAGACATGAACTCTGACGACTACGCGATCGCATGTTGTGTATCTCCAATGGTTGTTGGTAAGCAAATGCAGTTCTTCGGTGCTCGTGCGAACCTTGCGAAAACAATGCTTTACACCATCAACGGTGGTGTGGATGAGAAGCTAAAAATCCAAGTTGGCCCGCAAATGCCTAAGATCGAAGGCGATGTTCTTAACTACGATGAACTGTGGGAGAAAATGGACCACTTCATGGATTGGCTAGCGAAACAATATGTGACTGCACTAAACGCTATCCACTTCATGCACGATAAGTACAGCTACGAAGCGGCACTAATGGCTCTACACGACCGTGACGTTAAACGTACTATGGCTTGTGGTATTGCTGGTCTATCTGTTGCGGCTGACTCACTATCTGCAATTAAATACGCAAAAGTTAAGCCAATTCGTGACGAAGACGGTCTAGCAATCGACTTCGAAATCGAAGGCGATTACCCTAAATTCGGTAACAACGACCCACGCGTTGATGACATTGCATGTGAACTTGTTTCTGTATTTATGGGCAAAATCCGTAAGCTTAAGACTTACCGTGATGCAATCCCTACTCAGTCAATTCTTACTATCACTTCAAACGTGGTTTACGGTAAGAAAACTGGTAACACGCCTGACGGTCGTCGTGCTGGTGCTCCATTTGCTCCAGGTGCAAACCCAATGCACGGTCGTGACGAGAAAGGTGCTGTAGCATCACTAACTTCAGTTGCTAAACTGCCGTTTGCTGACGCACAAGATGGTATCTCTTACACATTCTCTATCGTACCTAACGCACTAGGTAAAGATGAGGGTTCACAACGCGCTAACCTTGCTGGTCTTATGGATGGTTACTTCCACCACGAAGCGGGTATCGAAGGTGGTCAACACCTAAACGTGAACGTTCTTAACCGTGAAACTCTAGAAGACGCAGTTAAGCACCCAGAGAAATACCCTCAGCTAACAATCCGTGTATCTGGTTACGCTGTTCGCTTCAACTCTCTAACTGCAGAGCAACAAGCTGACGTAATCGCGCGTACATTCACTGAGTCTCTATAAGACTATAGCGAAATAACGTTCTAGTAATACAACAAAGGCTGATGCTAAGTAGCATCAGCCTTTTTTTATTTCTTGAATGAAAGTTGTGATATCGCGAAAGACTTTTGCCCGCATTCTTACGTATGATGCGAAAAAAGTTAGCAAATAAAGTCTATGAGATTTAGTAAATTAATTATTCTTACCCTTCTTTCTCCAGTTGCAATAGCATCCACTAAGTCTACGGTTTCTTTTACCATCGACAACGATGGTATTTTTGGCGTCGATCAAGACTATACGAATGGTGTTTTCCTTTCTTACGCGACAGACCAACTGACACAAGAAAGCCAATGGAAATGGCTGAGTCTAGCTAACTCAGAGCACGCCAATATCGATAAAATAGAGTTTGTTCTTGGCCACAAGATGTGGACTCCAAGCGACATTGAAGCCGATTATCCACTAATCAATGATCGCCCATATGCCGGTTACCTACACACCGAAATCAACTACCTTTCCCTAACGAGTGACAAAGCTGTACGGTACAATTTCACCATAGGAACTACGGGTGAAAGTTCGCTATCAGAAAAGGCGCAAGAAATCGTTCACGGCATAACAGGATCGACGGACCCTCAAGGTTGGGATTACCAGATTGAAGATAAAGTGGCGTTCAGCCTTGGTTACCGCGTATTTAACAAATTGATGCGCAGCGAAGAACAAAAAACACAATGGGAGATCACCAACATTAACGACATCAATGCGGGTAACTTCCGTAGTGATGTCTCTCAAGGCGTCATGTTTCGTTGGGGTACAAACCTAGCGAATAGCATCGGAGCCGCCAATATCAGTGTCGAAAGCCCTTTCTCAGCAAGTATGATCGCTCAGAACACGTCGAGTTGGTTCTTATTCACCGGGTTTGAAGGTCGTTACCGCTTTAATGACATGACTATCGAAGGAGATCGTCCTGGCATTCCTGAACCGTCAGCGCCATACGACGTCACACTGCAAAATTGGCAAGCAAGTGCCGTCGCGGGGGTATCTTGGTACAACCAAAATTACGGTGCAAGCATCACCTTTACAATTAAAACACCGGATTATGAAGAAGCCCAAACCGATGTTTATGGGACAGGCTCGTTCTCCGTGTTCGCCTTTTTCTAAAAACTGGATTATCCCAGCATCGAAGTCAATCTAGATACACGGCAAGTTCTCGGGGTAGGTATTAACCACCTCGTGTTCAAGCGTTTATGTAGATTGGCTCCATCTATTTTCTTTCTTCAAATAACCTTGCCTTTAGTACCGACAAAGCTGTTTTAACCCTGCTTTTTGTAATAAAATAACAGCTAGAATTTACTAGTAATGAGAGCAAAAGATGTCAACAGCTGGTCGTATTCACTCATTTGAGTCATGTGGTACCGTAGACGGACCTGGTATTCGATTTATCGTCTTCTTGCAAGGTTGTTTAATGCGCTGTAAGTATTGCCATAACCGCGATACTTGGGACACGCATGATGGCAAAGAAGTCACGGTTGAAGAAATCATTTCCGAAGCGAAAAGTTACCGCCACTTCATGAATGCATCAGGTGGTGGCGTTACTTGTTCTGGCGGCGAAGCGATGCTTCAACCGGAATTCGTACGTGATTTTTTCCGCGCAGCTAAAACCGAAGGCATTCATACATGTCTAGATACTAACGGTTATGTTCGTAAGCACACTGATGTTATCGATGAAGTACTGGATGCAACAGACTTAGTCATGCTTGACATCAAACACATGAAAGACGAAGTGCACCAAGATCTCATCGGTGTATCCAACCGACGCACATTGGACTTTGCTCGTTACTTGCAAAAAATCGGAAAGAAAACATGGATTCGCTATGTCGTCGTGCCTGGTTACACAGATGACCCAGAAGCAGCACACATGCTTGGTGAATTTATTAAAGACATGGATAACATCGAAAAGGTCGAGTTACTTCCTTACCACAAATTAGGGGCTCATAAGTGGGAAGCGTTAGGCTTAGAATACCCACTCGAAGGCGTAAACCCGCCACCGAAAGAAACCATGGATGAAATTCAATCCATTCTTGCTCAATACAACGATAACGTAAAATACTAAGTGAACCGCAAGACTAACCTCTTTAAAATACCAGCTTATTGCTGGTATTTTTTTGATTATATCTAAGCCTTATCAGTGAGTTTCTCTGCGGTCATTTAGGTATAAAAAGAACGATAGAAATGATTGCGTCATGTTCGCATAGGAAGGAAGTAACATGGATTTGTTTAACTTAGGCTCTCTTGTTGTCTCAATTTGGATAGTAGTAGTCTACTGCCTACCAGATTGGAAAAAAGTCGTTTGGCCCAAACTGGAAAAAGAAAAAGGATTTCAGCACCTCGTTTTTGCAACGCTCTTCTTTTTCAGTATTTTATGGGCCGCTCAAGCAGGTGTAAAAGAAGGATTACAGATTCATTTTCTTGCACTAACAACGCTGACGATGATGTATGGTTGGCGCATGGCATTTATACTCAGCATTCCCGCTATGTTGGTCAACCACCTACTACATGATGTGTCCTTGCTACTCTTACCCACGTCGTTAGTTCTATCTGCCCTAATTCCGATTTTCATTAGTTACTTAGTGTTTCTTCTGAGTTACCACTACTTGCCACGAAACATTTTTGTTTTCATCTTCGTTGCTGGATTTTTCAATGGCGCGATAACAGGAAGTCTGCACCTCATCATTAACTCTTTTTATCACCTATCAGTTGGTCACTACGATTGGGAAACCATTCAACATAACTACTTTGTTTTTGTGCCGTTGCTCGCCTTTCCAGAAGGTCTATTAAATGGTATGGCACTGGCGGTTTTAACCGTATTCAAGCCAGAGTGGCTGAGAGTATTTTCAGACCGAGACTACATATACAATCATTACCATAAATAAGTGTTTTCAAACTGGTCAAAAGTGACAGTTCTTGCCATTTTTTAGTATTAAATATGTGTTGAGATCATGTTTCACTCATGTCTTAAGCGTTAACCTAAGCACATTAAAAATGTATTAGATATCTAGTGAGGTCACCATGGAAATGTCAAACGCTCAACGTTTGATTCTATCAAACCAATACAACCTTATGTCTCAACTTGATCCAAGTAATGCGGCCAAATACAAACGCTTACAAACGATCGTTGAACGTGGTTATGAACTACAAATGCGAGAGTTGAACAAAGATTTCGGCTGCCTCTCAGAAGCAGAATGTCGTGAGATCATCGACGTTATGGAGATGTATCATGCGATGCAAGAATCTTACAACATGCTAGACGATGAAGACCGCAGCAACGTAGATCAGCGCCGCTTGAAGTTCTTGGGATTTGATATCGCTTCAGAAGCGCAACAAGTACATTACGTACGTTTTCTCATCGATTCTGAAGGTTTGTACCCTCAGTTTGACAAGGCAGATCATCACTTTAACAGCCAAATGCCGATGCTAGATAAATACCGCCGTATGCTGCAAACTTGGCGTAACTGCCCTCGTCAGTATCATTTATGTGAAAACGAACTAGCGCAAATCTTCAGCGCATAAAATGGTCGTCTAAGAATGAGGAGAGCGCCCGCTCTCCTTGTTATTTACCCTGTCACAAACTTATCTAAGACTTTGCTCTCTTCCTACCTCTTTCACTTACCTTGCTCAATGTAGAACAACGAATCACTGAGACTCTTCTGTCTTTGCCAAATATTTGATTTCTATTGCACCTATTCACGACATAAATTCGTCCTTAATAAAAGAGTGATTCAAATGTCACTTTTACAATAAATTCATAATTGTTAAGCAAAATTGCAAATCCCCGACTAGGCTTAAGTAGAGAAAGGCTGTGATTGAAAAATTCATATCCACCGCTCACCGTTGTAACGAAAAAACCGTCCATAAAGCAAAGTCTTTGGTGTCGCCAATCTTACATTCTGTACGAACCAAATGTGATAACAGGACGTATATTCAAACAACAACGAGCATAACTGTTGGTGGAAAGCCTGAATCAACGTTCGTCGGTAGACTGACTATTAAAGGGGAAAGCGACATGAGTATTTTCGACCACTATCAATCAAGATATGAAGCTGCAAAAGATGAAGAGATGTCGTTACAGGAGTTTTTAGCCCTGTGTAAAGATGACAAAAGCGCTTATGCTAATGCAGCAGAACGCCTACTGATGGCGATTGGTGAACCAGAGATAATCGATACGGCAAAGGATCCGAGACTAAGCCGAATCTTCTCGAATCGTGTTATCTCTCGTTATGAAACCTTTAAAGACTTTTATGGCATGGAAGATGCCATAGAACAAATTGTGTCTTACCTAAAACATGCGGCGCAAGGCCTAGAAGAGCGTAAGCAGATTCTTTACTTACTCGGCCCTGTAGGTGGCGGTAAGTCTTCGCTTGCAGAAAAGCTTAAGGCTCTGATGGAACAGATGCCTATTTATGTTCTTACTGCTAACGGCGAACGCAGCCCAGTGAATGACCATCCATTCTGCCTATTCAAAGCCACAGAAGATGGCGATATTTTGAAAAAAGAATATGGCATCGAGCACCGTTATCTTCGCTCGATCATGTCTCCTTGGGCCGCTAAACGTCTTCACGAGTTTGGTGGTGATATCACCAAATTTAAAGTAGTGAAAGTACGCCCTTCTATCCTTGACCAAATCGGTATTGCCAAAACTGAACCAGGCGATGAAAACAACCAAGATATCTCATCATTGGTTGGTAAAGTCGATATTCGTAAGCTTGAACACTATTCGCAAGACGATCCAGACGCTTACAGCTACTCCGGTGCGCTGTGTAAAGCAAACCAAGGTTTAATGGAATTCGTTGAGATGTTCAAAGCACCAATCAAAGTGCTTCACCCGCTGTTAACAGCAACGCAAGAAGGCAACTTCAACGGTACAGAAGGCCTTTCTGCGATTCCATTCGACGGTATGATTCTGGCTCACTCAAACGAATCTGAGTGGCAGACCTTCCGTAACAACAAGAACAATGAAGCGTTCTTGGACCGTGTTTATATTGTGAAAGTACCTTACTGTCTACGTGTTTCAGAAGAAGTCAAAATCTACCAAAAACTTCTCGAAAACAGTGAGTTGTCTCAAGCCCCTTGTTCACCAAGCACGCTCGAGACTCTGGCACAATTCAGTATTCTTTCTCGACTTAAAGAGCCTGAAAACTCGTCCATCTTCTCTAAGATGCGCGTATACGACGGTGAAACGCTGAAAGATACGGATCCAAAGGCAAAAAGCTATCAAGAGTATCGTGATTATGCTGGTGTCGATGAAGGCATGAACGGTCTCTCAACACGTTTTGCCTTTAAGATTTTGTCACGCGTATTTAACTTCGACCAAACCGAAGTGGCAGCCAACCCTGTACATCTATTCTATGTGATTGAACAACAGGTTGAGCGCGAACAGTTCCCTGCTGAAACAGCAGAGAAATATCTCGAGTTCTTGAAAGGCTACCTAGTACCTCGATACGTTGAATTTATCGGTAAAGAGATTCAGACCGCTTATCTTGAGTCTTACTCTGAATACGGCCAAAACATCTTCGACCGATATGTCACCTATGCAGACTTCTGGATTCAAGACCAAGAGTACCGAGATCCAGAAACTGGTCAGCTATTTGATCGCTCTTCACTGAATGCTGAGCTAGAGAAGATCGAAAAAACAGCTGGTATTTCTAACCCGAAAGATTTCCGAAACGAAATCGTTAACTTTGTGCTTCGTGCGAAAGCGAATAACAATGGTCAAAACCCGGTTTGGACCAGCTACGAAAAACTGCGCACAGTAATCGAGAAGAAAATGTTCTCCAATACCGAAGAGCTACTTCCGGTTATCTCATTTAATGCGAAAACCTCTTCTGAAGATCAGAAGAAGCATGACGACTTTGTCGCTCGCATGATGGAAAAAGGCTATACCGAGAAACAGGTTCGCCTACTTTCTGAGTGGTACCTACGAGTACGTAAGTCATCCTAACCCAGTATTGAGTTAGGTCGCTTGTGAAACATGAAGAGGGCTATTTCATGGCGCAATTTATAGACCGAAGGCTCAATGGCAAGAACAAGAGCGCTGTTAATCGACAGCGCTTCTTGAAGCGCCACAAAGAGCAAATAAAAGAGTCGGTAGCAGACGCAGTGAATCGACGCTCGATTACGAATACGGAAACGGGCGAAGACGTCTCTATCCCTCACAAAGACATCAATGAGCCTATATTTCATCAAGGCAAAGGTGGTGTTCGAGAACGAGTTCATCCCGGTAACGACCAATTCATTACTGGTGATAAAATTGAGCGTCCCAAAGGTGGCGGTCAAGGTAGCGGCTCTGGAGAAGGGAACGCCAGTCCAGATGGAGAAGGCCAAGACGAATTTGTATTCCAAATATCAAAAGATGAGTACCTCGATATTTTGTTCGAAGATCTCGAGCTGCCTAATCTAGAAAAAAACCAAATTGCCAAAATCACAGAATGGAAAACGCACCGTGCAGGCTTTCAAACTGCCGGTATCCCTTCCAATATCGCCGTAGTACGCTCTCTGCAACAATCTCTTGCGCGCCGTACTGCAATGACTGCTGGTAAGAAACGACTTCTTAAAGAGTTAGAAGACGAACTTGCTCGCATCAAAAATATTGAACCTGCTCAGCAGTTTGAAGAGAACCGCTTGAAGGCTGAAATTGAAGAACTGCGCAAGAAAATCGAAAGCGTGCCGTTCATCGATACCTTCGACTTACGCTTCAAGAACTATGAGAAACGCCCGGTACCATCGAGCCAAGCGGTAATGTTCTGTCTAATGGACGTATCCGGTTCGATGGACCAGGCAACGAAAGACATCGCAAAACGCTTCTATGTTCTTTTGTACTTGTTCTTAACTCGTACCTACGAGAATGTCGAAGTCGTCTTTATCCGCCACCATACCCAAGCGAAGGAAGTGGACGAGCACGAATTTTTCTACTCACAAGAAACCGGGGGTACCATTGTATCTAGCGCGCTCAAGTTAATGGATGAAATAGTAAAAGAGCGATACCCGATTGGTCAGTGGAACATATATGCAGCTCAAGCATCCGACGGTGACAACTGGGCAGATGATTCGCCAAGATGCCGGGATCTGTTAGTGAACAAATTACTTCCAAACTGTCAGTATTACTCTTACATAGAGATCACGCGGCGATCGCACCAAACTCTATGGCATGAGTACGAAAAACTCACTGAAGAGTTTCCTAATTTCGCAATGAAAAACATTCGCTCTGTGGAGGATATTTTCCCAGTCTTTCGTGAACTATTCCAAAAAGAAACGGCGTAAGGAGGCTAGCGATGAATACCGCAACGAGAAACCTCTCAGGAGAGGCGCCTAAAAAGCGTAACAGTAAAGTGTTGCCAGATGGACCAGATTGGACATTTGAGCTGTTAGAGCGATACCACAAAGAAATTAAGCGTGTCGCGGAGCATTATCGCCTAGACACTTACCCTAACCAAATAGAAGTGATTACTTCAGAACAGATGATGGATGCCTACTCAAGTATCGGCATGCCAATCAATTACAACCACTGGTCATTTGGTAAAAAATTCATTCAAACAGAGCAGAACTATAAACATGGTCAAATGGGGTTAGCCTACGAGATTGTGATTAACTCCGACCCTTGTATTGCTTATTTGATGGAAGAAAATACGGTAACAATGCAAGCACTCGTTATAGCGCACGCGTGTTACGGCCATAACTCTTTTTTCAAAGGTAATTACCTATTCCAAACGTGGACTGACGCCAGCTCTATTATCGACTATCTGCTGTTCGCCAAAAAGTATTTAGCCGAGTGTGAAGAACGATATGGCGTAAAAGAAGTGGAAAAACTGCTCGACTCTTGTCACGCGTTAATGAACTTTGGTGTAGACCGCTACAAGCGTCCAGAGAAAATCTCAATTACAGAGGAAAAAGCAAGACAAGAAGAACGCGAAGCATACCTACAATCTCAAGTTAATGAGCTTTGGCGCACGGTACCGACAGCCAAGACGAAAGAGGAAGACATTAAAGAGCGATTCCCAAGCGAGCCTCAGGAAAACTTGCTCTACTTCTTCGAAAAACATGCGCCGTTGCTAGAGCCGTGGCAACGTGAAGTTGTTCGGATCGTCCGTAAGATCAGTCAGTATTTTTATCCGCAAAAACAAACGCAAGTTATGAATGAGGGCTGGGCAACGTTCTGGCACTACACCATACTCAACCATCTTTATGATGAGGGCTTGGTGTCTGAAAAGTTCATTCTAGAGTTCTTACATAGCCACACCAGTGTCGTGGCTCAGCCGCCTTATAACAGTCCTTACTTTAATGGCATTAACCCCTACGCGTTAGGCTTTGCCATGTTCCGAGATATTAAGCGTATCTGTGAAGAACCAACTGATGAGGACAAAGAGTGGTTTCCAGACCTAGCAGGAACCGACTGGTTAGATGCAGTGCATTTCGCGATGCATAATTTCAAAGATGAAAGCTTTATTAGCCAATACCTTTCTCCGAAATTAATGCGTGATTTCAAGCTGTTTGCGATCAACGATGATGATCATAAGAACTTTATTGAAGTCGCTGCGATACACGATGAGATGGGTTATAAACGCATTAGAGAAACCTTAGCTGCTCAGTATAACTTATCTAATCTTGAGCCAAACATTCAGGTGTTTAATGTCGATGTCCGTGGTGATAGATCGCTTACGTTGCAGTACGTTCCTCACAACCGCATCCCACTTGATGATAGTTACGAAGAAGTTCTAAAGCACGTGTACCGATTATGGGGCTTTGATGTCATTCTCCAAGAAGTGAAAGACACCGGTCACCGAGAAGTGTTAGCAACCTGCCCTAAACGGAACCAATACGACACTAACATTTAACTAATACCGCGATACAAGTAAAACAAAAAGGCTCCTAATTCAGGAGCCTTGTTTATTCTTAAATCTATATGAGCATTTGTTACGCTTGCTTTGCAACAATCGCGCGCACGGCTTCTAGGTCTTCGGGCGTATCAACCCCTGCCGCTGGTGCTTCTTTCGCTACCGCCACATGAATTTTTTCACCGTACCAAAGCACTCGCAGTTGCTCAAGACACTCAATCTGCTCTAATGCACTTGGTGCCCAGTTGACATACGTATTAATGAAACCAGCTCGATAAGCATAAATACCAATATGACGCATTAATGGGTTGGCAATAGTTTTGTCTTGTTTAGCAAAGCTATCGCGATCCCAAGGGATGGTTGCTCGACTAAAGTACAACGCATAGCCTTGCTCATCTGCGACAACTTTAACAGCGTTCGGGTTGAACACTTCCTCTTCCGAGTCTATTTCTACAGCTAACGTCGCCATCGGGGCTTCACACCCAGATAAGTTATCAGCAACCTGACGAATGATGGACGGCGGAATCAAAGGCTCATCCCCTTGCACATTAACAATAATGTGGTCTGACGGAATAGCCATCTTTTCAACAACTTCGGCAAGACGCTCCGTACCTGATTCGTGGTGGGGAGAGGTCATACAAACTTTACCACCAAATGACGAAACCGCTTTCGCAACACGCTCGTCATCAGTTGCAACGATGACATCTTCCGCACCCGCTTGTAGCGCTTGTTCATAAACCCACTGAACCATAGGCTTACCACCAATATCCGCTAGCGGTTTACCAGGCAAACGGCTCGATGCGTAGCGCGAAGGGATGACAACCGTAAAAGACATTAGCGTCCCTCATCCATGCTCATAGTGCGAGCTTCAGGCTCTAGCAGAACTGGAATACCCTCTTTGATCGGGTAAGCAAGGCGATCCAATTTGCAGATCAACTCTTGATTATCTTTATCGTACGTCAGCTTACCTTTGCAAACAGGGCAAGCTACAATCTCAAGTAGACGGTGATCCATAAGCCGCTTTAACCTCTTTTATTCTATTTAAAATTTGCTCTGCATCGTTTGATTCAAACTGGGCAGATACAGGCAGATACCACCAATTATCTTGCGCATAATGGCTGCACTTGACGGCATCTTTCTCGGTCATAATCACATTGGTCCCTTGTTGAGCCAATGCTTCTA
Organism: Vibrio sp. 1288; assembly: GCF_033344475.1. NCBI lineage: Bacteria > Pseudomonadati > Pseudomonadota > Gammaproteobacteria > Vibrionales > Vibrionaceae > Vibrio > Vibrio sp. 1288. The sequence continues at coordinate 5,548 of NZ_JAWPOX010000006.1, read as the reverse complement.
ATTCTTGTTGATCAAAGTCTTGATGGTCAGCAAAACCTTTTGTGACTTTAACATCTGCGTCCATCGAGTTTAGTGTATGAAAAAAACGCGGAGGATGCCCAATGCCCGCAAATGCGACGAGATCTTTCAACTCCGAGACATCCACATGTTGCTTAGTCTTAAGATTAATAGCTTTAGAGGGTGCTAAAGCCATTGCGATTTCGCCCGTATGCGCTTGACCGCCATTGGTGATGATAAAGTCGACTTCTTTAAGTCGCTCAATACCTTCACGTAAAGGACCTAATGGAATCAGGCTTTCATTCCCAAACCGGCGATTCCCATCCACAATCACTAACTCAATATCACGGCCTAACGCATAATGTTGTAATCCATCATCCGTAATTATGATATCCACATCCAAATCTAGCAGTGCTTTCACTGCATTTGAACGCACAGGATCTACCGCAACAGGTGCTCCTGTACGGCGATGAATCAACTTAGGTTCATCGCCACAATGCTTCGCTGGCGTATCTTCTTTTAGCACTAACGGATAGGCAGGAGCCTTTGCCCCATAACCACGAGAAACAACCCCCGGCTTAAAGCCCATTTGCTGTAGTTGCTCAACAAGCCACACAACAACTGGTGTTTTACCATTGCCACCAGCAGTGATATTGCCAACCACAACAACAGGTATAGGCGCATTATAAGCTTGCTTGCGGCCAGTTTGGTATTGCTTTCGCTTTGACTTGCTTATCGCTCCAAATAATAAACTCAGTGGCCACAAAAGCGGCCACAAGAGGTATTTTATTGGATGGTTTTCAAACCAGATTTTTTCAATCACCGCGCTTATTCACCAAACTGAATACGGTGCAATTGTGCATACGCACCATTTTTCTTAATAAGCTCAGCGTGGTTGCCACGTTCAATGATGGCACCATCATCAACCACAAGAATTTCATCGGCTTTCTCGATTGTGGATAAGCGGTGCGCTATTACAAGTACCGTTTTATCTTTTTGCAGCTCATCAAGTGCAGCTTGAATAGCTCGCTCGGATTCGGTATCCAAAGCCGAAGTTGCCTCATCAAGAATCAGCACTGGAGCATCACGCAATAGAGCTCGCGCAATCGCAACACGTTGGCGTTGACCACCAGACAAGCTAGCACCATTTTCACCAATCATGGTATCAAGTCCATCATCCATTTTGCCGATGAACTCCATCGCATGCGCGAGTGTTGCCGCTTTCTCGATATCACTGCGCTCGTATTGGCCATCCGTTGCGTACGCAATATTGTTTGCTATCGTGTCATTAAACAAATGAACATTTTGCGATACTAGTGCAAATTGCTGACGTAAATTCTTTAGCTCGTAATCACGAATATCATGCCCATCTAATGTGATAGATCCACTGTCAACATCATAGAAGCGGTTGAACAAGTTCGCGATGGTACTTTTACCTGAGCCAGAACGGCCAACTAGCGCCACCGTTTTTCCTCTTGGAATATCGAAGCTGACATTTTCCAATGCTGGTTTTTCTGCACCAGTGTAAGTAAAGCTTACATTTTTAACTGAAACATCGCCATTTGCGCGTTCAACTGTCAACTTACCTTCGTTTTTCTCAGGCTCGAGGTCAATTAACGCGAAGAGCGTTTGGCTCGCGGCCATACCACGTTGGAACTGAGAAGTAACGTTAGTCAGCGCTTTAAGTGGGCGCATCAGACCAAACATTGCAGAGAACACAACAGTAAATGTACCTGGAGTCAGTTGCTCTTTAATCGAATCAATACTTGCTAAATAAAGAACGGCAACAATTGCAAGTGATGCAATCATTTGGATGATAGGGTTAGCCGCCGCTTGAGCCGTCACCAACTTCATGCTTTGTTGACGCATTTGGTTGCTGACTTTTTCAAATCGTTGACGTTCGATGTCTTGGCCGCCATAGCTCAACACAACTTTATGGCCTTTCAGCATCTGCTCTGCTGATGCAGTTACGTTACCCATCATGGTCTGCATATTTTTGGATATTTTTCTAAAACGTTTAGAAACAACACCAATACCCCATGCCACAACGGGAGCAACAGCAAACAGCACTAGCGACAATTGCCAGCTGTTGTAAAACATCAAAACTAACAGACCAATGATACTTGCACCTTCACGGACAATGCTCACCAACGCTTGGCTAGTTGCCGCTGATACTTGCTCTGAGTCGTAGGTTATACGCGACAATAAGTTGCCCGTCTTTTCCTTATCAAAGTATGACACTGGCATGTGCATAAAGTGATTGAACACCATGCGACGGACTTGCATAACTACGTTGCCAGATACCCAGCTCAAACAGTAGGTGGAGACAAATCCACTTATGCCACGGATGAACATCATGGCAAAAATAATCAATGGAAGCGTGCGTAAAAAATCAGATTCAGCGTTCCCAAAACCTTCATCGAGTAGTGGTTTTAGTAGGGAAATCATATAGGTATCTGATATGGCATTAATAACTAATGCAATGACTGCAACGACAAGACCTGACTTATAAAGGCGAATAAATTGCCATAGACGCTTAAACGTCTGCCAAGTCGTTTCATCAGTATTTATCGACATAGAAGTGCTTTATTTTCTTACATTAAGACTCTCATTCTACTCCCTTACGCAGCATCTGCCTATACCAAGGCTCAAATGTATCGCTACGTTTGGTTTCTGAGCGCCAATTATCACGGTGAATAAAGAAGCTTACCTGACCACCCTCACCAGTATCAAGCCAAGTAATGCCAAGCTTTCGGTATGAAGCAACGACACTTTCCGCTGGCATTCCCCATCGATTGTTTTTTGCTAAAGAAGCAACCGCCACACTCGGGCTCACCGCCTCGATAAATCGAGGATTCGATGAACTTTTACTCCCGTGGTGAGGGACTAGCACCACATCGCTTTGTAACTTTCCGGGTTCTCTAAGCAAAATCCACTCGCTAATGGCCTCAATATCACCAGTAAAAAGCATACTAAAGTTAGAAATAGGGTCAGTAAGTCGTAATACACAGGAGTGCGGATTATACGCACGTTGAACAAGTGCAGGAGGCCAGAGCACTTCCATGTTTAATCCTTGCCATTTCCATTGGTCACCTCTAGTGCAAGGCTCATATCCGATAAAGAATTGACTACTAAGTTTACGCTGTGGAGAAAAGGCATCTTCAATGAAAAAGCGGCCGCCTGCGTGATCATTATCGAAATGGCTTAGAATCAGTGTATCTATGCTTTCATAACCTCGTTGATGCAAAACCGGAGTGACGACCTGCTCTGCGATACTGCCGCTTTGCCATGCTTTACCAGTGTCATACAGCAACACCTTGTCGTCTTTTTCTACAACCACTGCAAGGCCATGACCTACATCTAATACATCGATACGCCAATGCGGTTCATACTCCGATGCAAGCTTGATACTAATAACGATGCCGAGTAACAAATACCACGCGTACTGAGACATGAACCGTTGAAATATTAAGCAAACCACTATCACCATAACTAGCATTGTCATTTCCATGCTAATGGGTTGCCAAGAACCTACTGCGTACTGTATTGACGTGCTCAATGGCTGTAATGACCAGTCCACCAAATGCCACAGAGGCTTCGCTATCATTTCAAGAAACAAAGATGAGAACAGGGCTAGAAACATCAAAGGTACAACGATAAATCCGAACCAAGGAATAAATACCAAGTTGTAGGCTATTGAGGACAAACTAAAACCGGAGAAGAAATGGCCACTAACAGGTACGATTAAAGCGCTCAACATCAATTGAGTAAGCAATAACGCTTTTAATCGCGCTTTCCAACCTCCCCTTTGATGTCGAATCAAATTAATTGCGAACAATACCGCACAAACGGAGAGGTACGATAACCAAAAGCTCATACTGTAGGATGCAAAAGGTTGGACAAGCAGTTGTAGAGATACTGCAAGCAAAAGAACTCGCCAAGAAGTCCAGTGCACCAGAGTATACTTCAGGAGAACGTAAACAACGCATACCGACACTGCTCGCGTAGTAGGCAGAGAGAAATCCGCTAACCAAGCGTAGGCAACAGCGAAGATCAGCCCATATAAGCTAGGTAACAACTGGTATTGGGGTAATAGATAACGAACGGTACCGCCCACGACTAGCCCAAAAGTAAACGCCATACCAATATGTAAACCAGAAATGGAGACCAAATGCAGTAAACCACTGTCCCTGAGCGCTTGCCAATCTTCCTTAGACAACCAAGAACGGTCAGCAAAAACTAACGCACTTATTAACGAGAAATGATGAAGGGAAGACACATCATCAGCGACATCGGCAATAATGGATTGACGCAGAGATACATTAGAACGAACAATCCACTTAGCATCTTTGTTAACAACCGCTCGGGCGATAATATTTTTACCCATCGCGTGCTTTTCAGCATCAAAGCCAGCTTCGTTGCGTAGACCTGTAATCGGCTTTAACGAGATGGATGTCGTAAACTCACTGTTAACATCGAGTGGAAAAGGCGTAATAAGACGGATTTTAGGTTTAAGAAAAGGTAACAGAGTTTGAGAATTTACCGCTTCTATAGCGACAATACCTTCATAACCGTGACTTATTTGCGTAAAAGGGCTGTCAACTTTACCAATTATGGTAATATTCTCCCCTGCTTGAAAAAGGGCTTGTCTCTGAGACTCCAATACATTGCCGTGGACGATGACAACCATAAAGCCCGCAATTGCGCCTATGCTAATTAAGCCACGACGTAATTTGATTATTGAGCCAGTGGTTATTATTCCCAGCAGCAACCAACGCCAATCTGGTATTGTCGGCCACCAAGCCGACGAGATTACGCTCGCTACAAATAACGCCAAGGTCCAACTTTTTTCTGAGAGAGTCATGCTGTCCTATGCCTAGAAAGCTGATAAAACGCTTCATGCCAGATCATGAATTGATCAAACGCCAAAAAGCATTGAAGGTCTTCGGCAATGTGTTGTACAACCCAAACTTGTGGTGCTTAAACCGCCGCTCGGCATCAGGGGCTTTTGCTGTCGGGTTATTTATGGCTTTTGTTCCGCTGCCGAGCCAAATGATCATGGCCGCTGGTTTGGCCATTATGTTGGGTGTCAATCTGCCCCTCTCCGTCGCTTTGGTATGGATCAGCAATCCTATCACTATGCCTGTGCTATTTTACTTTGCGTACAAGCTAGGTGCTCTAGTGATGCGTCTTCCCCCGCAACCTTTTCACTTTGAACTATCGTGGGAATTCATCATGCAGCAAATGAGCACCATTGGACCTCCATTTCTATTGGGCTGCGCAATTTGTGGGGTTGTATCCGCGATTATTGGCTACTTCGGAATTCGAGGGCTTTGGCGCTACTCCGTGGTACGGAGCTGGCAAAAACGCAAAATAAGATAAGACCTTACTGCGTAAAAATCAGCATTTGAGCTATCAGTTGAGGGGCATCTAACAGTTAGAATGAAACGCGATGTTACTCAAGTCGGATAAATGTAAATTACCACCTTCTAAAGAAGGTGGCTTTGTGTGAGCCCCCTAAAAGGGGGCCTTTGTTTAGTCCAGCGCCAAT